>DAXF01000016.1:1264-6090 GCA_002506255.1 Methanomassiliicoccaceae archaeon UBA367 | reverse complement strand
CGTCCGACATAGGCGCGAAAGTGTGCCTTCAGGGATGGGTAAGGTTCTCCAGGGACCACGGAGGAGTGGCCTTCATCGACCTTGCGGACAGATACGGTATAACTCAGGCGGTCTTCGATCCTGAGGACCTTCCCGAAGATGCGGACGCAGGGAATCTTGCAGAGACGATCAGGACATTCACCCGTGAGTCCGCCGTCTCCGTCTGGGGGATCGTGAGGAGCAGAGTGGCCGGGACGGAGGATGAGAGGAATCCCACTGGCAAAGTGGAGGTCCTGATCACATCTGCCGAGCTTTTGGGGAGATCCGGTATTCCGCCTTTTGAGGTAGGTGACCAGAAGGAGGGGGTTCTCCCCAGCGAGGACATAAGGATGAAGTACAGGTACCTGGACCTCAGGAGAACGGATATGATCCGCACCCTGGAGTTCAGAAGCAGGTTCGTTCACATGGCCCGTCAGTATCTGGAATCCCAGAGCTTCCTGGAGATAGAGACCCCGATCCTGGGCAGGAGCACCCCCGAGGGTGCCAGAGATTACATAGTGCCGTCAAGGGTGCATCCCGGCACATTCTATGCGCTGGCGCAGTCTCCGCAGCTTTTCAAGCAGATGCTGATGGTGGGCGGCCTGGACCGTTACTATCAGGTGGCCAGATGCTTCCGGGACGAGGATTCCAGGAAGGACCGGCAGCCTGAGTTCACCCAGCTGGACATGGAGATGTCCTTCGTGGAAGAGAAGGATATACAGGATACCATAGAAGGTATGCTGGCATATGCATGGGAAGGGATCTACGGAAAGAAGCTGCAGATCCCGTTCCGGAGAATATCCTACAAAGAGGCCATGTGGTCCTACGGTTCTGACAAACCTGATCTAAGGTTCGGACTCAAGCTCAATGACGTCACGGATGTCGCAGGAAAAGCGGATTACGAGATATTCCGCAGGATCATCTCCAAGGGCGGCATAATCCTCGGTATAAGGATCGAGGCCGCTCTGGCAGAGAAGATCGGCAGGAATGAGGTGGACCGCTACATAGATTATGCGAAGAAAGCAGGTCTGGGCGGTCTGACTTGGATGAGGGCCAAGGATGGGACCCTTGAGAGCAACATAGTGAAATACTTCAGCCCTGAGGTCATAAATTCCCTGATCGACAAGCTCAGCGTGAGGGACGGGGATCTCCTGTTCCTCTTCGCCGGTCCCGAGAAGGCGACCCAGGAGGGTGCCGGGCAGGTAAGGCTCAAACTCGCAGAGGATCTGAATCTTGTGCCTGAAGGTGTATTCGAATTCGCATGGCTGGTGGATTGTCCCCTTTTCGAGACCGATCCGGTCTCCGGAAGGCTCACAACATTCCATCACCCCTTCGTCAAGCCCTGCTCTCCTCTGGATGAGAAGGGCGCTAAGGGAAGCTCCTTCGACCTTGTGCTGAACGGCACAGAGCTGGGTTCCGGTTCCCTCAGGATAAACGATCCGGACCTGCAGAGGAAGGTATTCTCGATGCTGGGTATATCCGAGGAGAAAGCAGAAGAGGATTTCGGATTCTTCCTCGAGGCGCTGGGCTACGGCGCACCGCCCCACGGAGGCATAGCTCTGGGAATCGATAGGCTGATAGCCATGCTCACGGGAAAGGATACAATACGCGATACGATAGCGTTCCCGAAGAACAAGAGAGCCCAGTCTCTCTTCGACGATTCGCCTGCAAAGGTGGACGACGAGAAACTGGAAGAGCTTCAGATAATGTCGATAGCCATCGGTGACCTGGAAGATCTGGAGTGATCACAGTCTCTCGGATATCAGGCGCCTGACGGCGCTGACTATCTCCGCAGAGGAGTATGTTCCGCCCGTTTCCTTCATCACGCCTCCGATTATGCGGTTCGCCGCCTTCTCGTTCTTGGCGTAGTCTGATATCACAGACGGATTCTCGTCCAATGCCCGCCTGACGATCTCATCCAGATCTTCGGAGCATATCCTGCAGGAATCCTCATCGCCTGTCATTATGCAACGGATCCTCATGTTGCATTCGACGTCAGTGATCTCTCCCTTCGCGAATCTCCCGATCATGGATGTTATATCATCCAGGCTCCCCTTGGAGGGTTCGAAGCCCTTCCAGTGGGAACTTATGACTCCTGATATGAATCCCTTGGCGGTCTCGGTGTCCGTTGCTGCGGCCAGATCCTCGAAGAACCCGGCCAGCCTGATGTCGGTGGACACGATCTGCTTGGCGGTCTCCGGTGCCATCCCGTAATCGCCGATGAAACGGGCGGTCATCTCCATGGGCGTCTCCTTATTCTCTATCTCCGATGCCATTTTGGCTATGTGGTAGACTCCCAGGTCCGGCTCGTTGATATATCCGTAATCAGCCTCGAACTCCTTCTTCCTGGCCGAGGTAGTGACTTTGCGCTCCTCATCGAAGTGTCTGGTCTCCCTCTCTATTTTCCCTCCGGCCTTGAGAACCTTTGTCTGCCTTACCATTTCAAAGGTCAGAGCCCTCTCCACATTCTTCAGACCGGTAACGTTCTTGACCTCGCACCTCTCCTTTCCGACGGATATGTTGCAGTCGCAGCGGACGCTCCTTTCGCTGTCAGGTTCAAGATCTATAGTGTGCCTTATGTCTGCCAGAAGCGAGGCCAGGAACCTCCTCGCCTCTGCCGGGGAAGAGATGTCCGGCTCGGTGACTATCTCCGCCAGAGGTATGCCGCTGCGGTTATAGTCTATCAAGGAGGAACCGTCAGCAGTCCTCTTTATCTTCCCCGGATCCTCCTCTAGATGGATTCTTGTGATCCTTATCGGTTTATCTCCGAGCATATAGACCCCGCCCAATCCGACGGGCGTCTCCTGTTGGGTGACCTGGAAGTTCTTCGCCAGGTCAGGGTAGAAGTAGATCTTCCTTGAGAACCAGGTGGTGTCCGGTATGCTGCATCCCAGCATCTTCGCCAATTTCAGTCCGAGCTTCAGGGCCTCTCCGTTCAGAGACGGCTTGGATCCGGGGAAACCCATGCAGGCGGGGCACACCCTGGTGTTCGGCTCCGCATCGCCCTCTGTGGGGCAGGAGCAGAACATCTTGGATCGGGTGGGAAGCTGAACGTGGACCTCGAGACCTATCTTCATAAGGATACCTCCGGGCGCCGGGCGTCGAAGCGCTTCTGCCATTCCTCTGCCGCGGACAACAGGATATCGTCGTTCCAGTGGTCGGCGACGAGCATCATCCCCACCGGCATCCCTTCGGAATACCCACAGGGCATCGATATGTGAGGAAGGCCCGAGAGGTTCGGAGGGACGGAAAGCACGTCCGCATGATACGTTTCCAAAGCGGACATCCCGGAGATCTCGTCGAATCTCGGGGATATGAATGGCATGGTGGGTGTTAGCACGGCATCGAACTTCTCGAATATCCTCTTGTACTCTGAGATTATGGCGTTCCTGACACCGAGGGCCTTCGCATAGTACTTGTCGCGGAAGCCCATCATCCTGGTGAAGGTTCCGAGGATGACTCTCCTCTTCGTCTCCTCCCCCAGGTACTGGGAGCGCATCTTTGTGAAATAGTCATCGAATTTCAGGGAGAGGTCGCCATCCTGCCTCCCGTACCTGAGGCCGCAGTATCTGGCTATATTGGTGGAGCCCTCTGCGGATGCCAGGACGTAGTACGCCGGGAGAGCATATTTCAAAGTGTCCATTGACACGGCCTCCACGTCCACTGACATACTCCTCAGTTCCTCCTCTGCCGAGCTCATCGCTGAATTCACTCCTGCGCTCGCCTCTCCTTTGACAACTGCCACAGACCGAAGCTTCCTGAATTTCTTTTGCAACGGAGGGTGATTGCATGAGACAGGATCTCTCAGATCATCCCCCGATATCATTGGGAGGTATCTTCCCAGATCCTTCGCGTCCCTGGAGAGTATTCCGACCTTATCCATGGAGTTCCCGTAATCTATCAGACCGTATCTGGAAACACGTCCATAGGTGGGAGCCATGCCGTAAACGCCGCAGAATGACGCAGGACAGGCTATCGACCCTCCTGTGGAGACACCGATGGCCACGTGCCCGTCGATGACCGCGGCGGCGCAGGCGGCACCTCCCGAGGATCCGCCGCAGGACCTCCCGACATCGTACGGGTTCCGGGGCACCCCGTAGGCGGAGTTCATCGAGAAGGATCCGAATCCGAACTCATCCATGTTGGTCTTCCCTACCAGGAATCCGCCGGCGGATCTCATCCTCTCCACGCATGCCGCATCGAATACGGGCCTGTAGCCTTCAAGTATGGCGGACCCGGCACGGGCCTGGAAGCCTACGGCCGTAAGATTATCCTTGGCTGAGAATGCGAATTCGGCGTCCGTTGATGTCTCAGAGGTTATCTCAGAGAACATCTTGTATCTCTCATTGATCTTCGCAAGGTCGGAAAGATCGATCATTGGACCCTCGGCCCCCTGACATATCTTTCATAAGTGTTCATATCGGCCAGCAGAGCGTCTGCACGGATGTCCATGCGCGGCTCGTCGGATCTGAGGACATCAGATACTTCCACGGGATTCACGAGAAGCATGTCGGAGGAGGGAGCCCCGTCCAGCACCTGGAAGTAATCCAGTATCTCCTCCAGGTCGTTGCGGTAGAGCTCTATCTCTTCTTCAGTCAGCTCCAGATGTGCTATTCGTGCGACCTTGGTTACTGTTTCTCTGTCCATGGAAGACCGATGGGCTGATTGTCTAATCTGGATATATTAGTAGCGTATTGTGGACTTTATCAGAATTAAAGGTTTGAATGCTATTTGCGTCCTTTGGAATCTCATAATATTTTTTAATGAGCCACAAAAGATACATTTGCCGAGAAAGAGTTAAAAGCGGG
>DAXF01000016.1:0-959 GCA_002506255.1 Methanomassiliicoccaceae archaeon UBA367 | reverse complement strand
TACTATAAAGCGGAATGCGGCAGTCTGGCATCCGGGATGTTCGGTGCCAAGATCTCGAATGAAGAGATAATGGAGGCATACAACAAAGCAATCGAACTGGATCCCGAGAACGCTGATTATTACCAGTCCTACGGCCAGTTCTGCATATCCATCAACAAGTACGATGAGGCCGAGAAGGCCTATTGCGAAGCGGCAGAAGTGGATGAGTCCAGATCCTCCGCGCTATACTCGGAGTTCGCCGTTACGTTCTTCGACAATGTAATGGCGTCATACGGCGAGATAATGGAGGATCCAAAGGCCAGGGCGCCGTACGCGAAGAAAGCCCTCAAGTACATGCTAATGGCGCTGGAACTCGACCCGGCAGAGGCCAAGAGCCTGCTTTAAGCCCTGAGGTCCCCCAGGGTGGCCTTTCTCTCCGCAAATGCGTTGTGTTTGTGGATCGATTCCTCGGATTCGCTGCGAACGGTAACGCCGACGTTATCCGGCAGATCCGTGCAGTTGTCCACCAGAAGCTTCAGGACATCCCTGACGACATCCTCCACGAACTTGGGGTTCCTGTGGGCGTTGATCACAACGGCCGCCTCATCATCCCTCTTCAGGAGCTCATAGGTCGGCGACGAGAAGGCACCCTCCACCAGGTCAATGAGAAGATCCGCTTCTATGTTGACGTCCTCATCCATCTCCAGGATCACGGTGCAGATGTTCCTCTGGTTGTGGGACATGACGGGCCATTCCCTCGAACAGCTCAGAGATTCGGTGACAGTCTCCTGGGCGCAGGGGCATGCGGTCATGCCGATGACCTTGACCCCTATGGTCTTACGGACCTTCTCACCGCGTTTGTAAACGCTCTCCCCCAGAAGGGAGTACGTTTCCAGGGTCTCTCTTCCGTTGGGTGTCCGACTGCTCTTGAAATAGTCGGCGACCATCCGAACGTTGGCGGTGCTGGCATATTCATGTCT
>DAXF01000042.1:1661-3281 GCA_002506255.1 Methanomassiliicoccaceae archaeon UBA367 | reverse complement strand
ATTCCGATAAAGCTCACAGTACGCTACTAATATATCCAAATTAGACAATCAGGCCATCGGTCTTCCATGGACAGAGAAACAGTAACCAAGGTCGCAAGGATAGCACATCTGGAGCTTACTGAAGAGGAGATAGAGCTCTACCGCAAGGACCTGGAGGAGATACTGGATTACTTCCAGGTGCTGGACGGGGCTCCCTCCTCCGACGCGCTTCTCGTGAATCCCGTGGAAGTATCCGACGTCCTCAGATCTGACGAGCCGCGCATGGACATCCCTGCCGATGACCTGCTGGCAAATATGAACACCTATGAGAGATACGTCAGGGGGCCCAGGGTCCAATGATCGATCTTTCTGACCTTGCGAAGATCAATGAGAGATACAATATGTTCTCCGAGATAACCCCAGAGACCTCAACGGACGCTGAGTTCGCATTCTCAGCCAAGGACAATCTTACGGCGATGGGCTTCCAGGCCCGTGCCGGGTCCGCCATACTTGAAGGCTACAGGCCCGTTTTCGATGCGGCATGCGTGGAGAGGATGAGATCTGCCGGCGGATTCCTGGTGGGGAAGACCAACATGGATGAGTTCGGATTCGGGTCCTTCTCGATGAACTCCGCCTACGGAGTGCCCCGGAACCCGTACGATATTGAGAGGTCATGCGGCGGATCCTCGGGGGGCGCCGCCTGCGCCGCCGCGGTCATCGACGGGCACGTGGCCCTCGGCGTCTCCACGGGAGGGTCGATAGCCTGCCCTGCGTCATTCTGCGGGGTCTACGGCATGGCGCCCACCTACGGACGTGTTTCCAGATACGGTCTGATAGATTACGGGAACTCCATGGACAAGGTCGGAATACTCTCCGGGGACGCGAAGGATCTGGGAAGATACCTACCGTTGATATCGGGTGATGATATGAGGGACCCTGTCTCATGCAATCATCCCCCGTTGCAGAAGAGATTCAGGAAGCTCCGCTCTGTTGCGGTTGTCAGAGGAGAGGCCAGCGCAGGCGTGAACTCGGCGATGGGATCGGCCGAGGAGGAGCTGAGGAGCATGTCGGTGGACGTGGAGACCGTGTCAATGGACACCTTGAGATACGCCCTCCCGGCGTACTACGTCCTGGCATCCGCAGAGGGCTCCACCAACATAGCCAGATACTGCGGTCTGAGGTACGGCAGGCAGGACGGCGACCTCTCCCTGAAATTCGATGACTATTTCACGAAGATGCGGTCCCTGTACCTGGGAGAGGAGACGAAGAGGAGAGTCATCCTCGGAACCTTCACCAGGATGATGGGCTTCCGCGACAAGTACTATGCTAAGGCCCTCGGGGTCAGGAACGCTATCATCTCAGAGTACAAGAGGATATTCGAGAGGTTCGATGCCGTGCTGACGCCCACCATGCCGTTCATATCCCCGAGATTCGACGAGATCTCCGGGATGTCCGCTTTGGAAACGTACCATGCGGACGTTCTTTCCGTCCCTCCGAACCTCTCGGGCCTTCCCCACATATCGATGCCTTGCGGGTATTCCGAAGGCATGCCGGTGGGCATGATGCTGGTCGCCGACCACTGGAACGACGATATCCTGCTGTCCGCGGCAGAGGAATGGCAGAAGCGCTTCGACGCCCGGC
>DAXF01000042.1:519-1447 GCA_002506255.1 Methanomassiliicoccaceae archaeon UBA367 | reverse complement strand
AGGTCCACGTTCAGCTTCCCACCAGGTCCAAGATGTTCTGCTCCTGCCCCACGGAAGGCAGTGCGGAGCCCAACACCCGGGTGTGCCCCGCCTGCATGGGATTCCCCGGATCCAAGCCGTCCCTGAACGGGGAGGCCCTGAGACTCGGACTGAAATTGGCGAAGATGCTGGGATGCACCATACCCGACACGACCTGGTTCTCCAGGAAGATCTACTTCTATCCGGACCTGGCCAAGAACTTCCAGGTCACCCAGCAGGAGACCCCCGTCGGATTGGGCGGGGTCTATATGCTCGGAGATAAACCGATAAGGATCACAAGGATCCATCTGGAGGAGGATCCGGGGAAGATAAAGAGGACCGCCGATGGCTCCTCGTTAATAGACTACAACCGCAGCGGCATACCTCTGGCGGAGATAGTCACCGAACCGGACATCTCATCCCCGGCAGAGGCCAGGAGATTCCTGGCCTCGCTTCTGGCTGATATAAGGCACACGATAGATCTTGAACCCGACAGCGAGAGGAGCGTCCGCTGCGACTGCAACATATCCGTCGGCAAGGAGAGATGCGAGGTCAAGAACGTCACCGGCCTGAAGAATGTGGAGAGGGCTCTGACCTTTGAGATGGTGAGGCAGACGAAGATCCTCAAGGCCGGAGGGAAGATCGAGAGGGAGACCAGGCATTTCGATGAGGAGCGCAAAGTCACCACCTCGGCCAGGAAGAAGGAGTTCGAAGCGGATTACGGATACATCAACGAGCCTGACCTGGGAGTCTACCACATAGCCAAAATGGCATCGGAGATAGAGAACAAGGAGACGCCCATGGAGATGATCGCCCGTTTCGTCGGCGATTACGGGATGACGCAGGAGGCTGCCAAGCAGATCGTGTCCACTGACATCGGTCTGGCCGGATTCTTCGAGGAACTGGCCGC
>DAXF01000042.1:0-224 GCA_002506255.1 Methanomassiliicoccaceae archaeon UBA367 | reverse complement strand
GTCGAATGCAACATGAGGATCCGTTGCATAATGACAGGCGATGAGGATTCCTGCAGGGTATGCTCCGACGATCTGGACGAGATCGTCAGGCGGGCACTGGACGAGAATCCGTCTGTGATAGCGGACTACGCCAAGAACGAGAGGGCGGCGAACCGCATAATCGGGGGCGTGATGAAGGAGACAGGCGGAACATACTCCTCTGCGGAGATAGTCAGCGCCGTCAG
>DAXF01000037.1:7480-8998 GCA_002506255.1 Methanomassiliicoccaceae archaeon UBA367 | reverse complement strand
ATGACTTTGTAACGAACACCGGGAATATCTCCGTAAGAACGGCCCAGTCTTCCGCCGATACCTTCCACGAGCACCTCGTCGTGCTCATCAATGAAATTGATCGCTCCGTCTCCGACGGCGAAGGCGGTTATCTGACGCCCATTCTTTATCAGCTGGACCTTGACGCACTTCCTGATTGCCGAGTTAGGCTGTTTAGCCTCTATGCCGACTTTCTCGAGAACGATACCTCTGGCCTGGGATGAACCCTCCAGAGGATCCGATTTCTCCCTAAGCTTCAATACCCTTTTCTTGTACTTTCTGTCGAGCCATCGGCGGCTTTGGCCGTCCGTCCTCAATTTCCTAGCTGTATGCAGACCTCTACCCAATGTTTCACCTCAATTTATCTGAAGCATTCCGTCCGATAACCCTTCTCGTATATAAGTCTAAAGGACTTGGATGGTTGTTGCACGTGCACGTACCGCAACCATGGATGCGCATAATAGCACATCAGAACGCATCCGATGCCGCTTCGCCCAGTCTGCGCATCCCTTCTTTCATGTCCTCATCCGAGGCTGTGGCGAAATTCAGGCGTACTGTGTTCTCTCCGCCGCGGACATGGAAGGGCTTTCCGGGCATCAGCACCACTTTCCTCTCCAGGGCCGCATCGACAAGGCGCATGGCATCCGTCCTCTCCGGTGTCCTGAGCCAGATGAACATACCTCCGTCCGGGTCGTTCCAAGCGAATCTTTCCGGGAGCATGTCCTCCATCAGGTCTGAGAAGAGGTTCTTCTTCCTCAGGTACTCCGCCCTTATGGGCTTGAGGTATGCATCCATGTCATTCCTCGCCAGGAAGCGATCCATCACCCTCTGGGTGAAGGACCCGGCCTGCAGGCAGAACGCCTCGAGGAACTGCGTGGCCTTTGGCAGTAACCAGTCAGGGACTATCATCCATCCGATCCTCATTCCGGGAGATATTATCTTGGAGAATGATCCCGTCATCACGGAATTGTCTGTCATCGAGGATAATGCCTTACCGGCCCGGCCTCTGTATCCCAGTTCTCCGTAGGCATCGTCCTCCACAATGACGGTCCCGCTTCTGGATATGAGCTCAGAAACCTCACGTCTGGCACTTTCCGAATAGCTTACTCCTGAAGGATTCTGATGATTCGGTATCGAATAGAAGAGCTTTGGGCTCTCTGACAGGGCGGATTCCAGCTGACGGATGTCTGGACCTTGGTTGAGAAGGTCTACCCCGATCATCCTGGGACCGTAGGCCGAGTACGCCTGGAGAGCCCCCAGATATCCAGGGTTCTCTACCGCGATCTTATCGCCGGGGTCCAGGAACATCTTGCCCAGTAGATCGAAGCACTCCTGGGATCCGTTAGTCAGCAGGATATTCTCCCATGTGGCTCTGATGCCGCTCTCCTTTCTGCAACGGTCCGCTATCCTCTTCCTCAATGACGGCAGGCCCTCGGCCTCGCCGTATTGAAGTGCTCCCTTGGCATCCTCTCCGGATAGCACCTCGTCTGCCGCCCTCCT
>DAXF01000037.1:4766-7336 GCA_002506255.1 Methanomassiliicoccaceae archaeon UBA367 | reverse complement strand
AGCACCTCGTCTGCCGCCCTCCTCAGGCCTTCGGTGTCGAACAGGCTGTTGTCCGGCAGGCCCGTTGCGAATGATATCATCCCGGGTCGCTTGGCAACAGTTATCAGTCTCATTATGCAAGAGTCCAATATCAGGTCCGCGCGGGACGACAGTCTGCCTTCCATACTGACCTTGAGGGTCCGCAGCGATAGAAATAACCTGCCACCGCAGGGAACGGGAAACTAGTAAAGGTTTATTAATGAGTCAACGTTAGGACACAGACGAGGTGCCCGAGATGAGCGTTGATGAAGATTATTTTGCTTTGCTCGACAGAGCCAAGAAGAACCTGCCCGAGGTCATCGAGTCCCACGAGAGGTTCTCCCTGCCGGAGTTTGAGATACTACAGGAGGGCAAGACAACGGTCATAAGGAACTTCATAGACGTCACTGACGTGCTGAGAAGGGATCCGGAGCACTTGCTTCAGTACCTGCTGAGAGAATTGGGTACCCCTGGGAACATCGATAACAGAAGAGTCGTTCTCAAATCCAAGATCAGCCCCGGCCTGATAGCCAGCAAGATCCAGAATTATACGGAGACCTTCGTTCTGTGCTCAGAGTGCGGTCGTCCCGATACTAAATTCTACAAAGAGGGCAGGACACTGGTCCTTGAATGTGAGGCGTGCGGGTCCCACAGACCTGTCAACGTCAAGAAGACCATCAGACCAAAGAATGCTGACTCACTCAAGGTAGGCGACGTGATACAGATATTCATAAGCGATGTGGGCAAGAAAGGGGACGGCATAGGCAAAGTGCAGGACTTCGTCGTGATAGTGCCAGGTACCGTAAAGGGCACCACAGTGAATGCTAAGATCACGAACATATCCTCCAAGACGGCCTTCGGTGCCATAACCGGTGAAGAACCCACAAAGTGAGGGTCATGAGATACTTCGTGGAATCGTACGGATGTACGATGAACCGCGGGGAAGGGGAGAGGCTTGCCCGCGAGATGGATGCTCTGGGTCATGAGAGAGTATTCTCTGAGGCCGATGCGGACATAATCGTTCTGAACACATGCACCGTTGTAGATGCAACGGAGAAGAAGATGATCCGTCGCATGGGAGAACTGGGTAAGGCAGAGAAGGATGTGATAGTATCCGGATGCATGGCAAAGGTCCAGGCGGCCCGGATCGGCGTCAGGCTGCCTCAGGCGATGATACTTCCCCCCGACGAATACGGGCTATTCCCGGGAAAGGCTGAGAGCGCTTTCGGGAGAGGGGCTCCCCTTCAACGCGATTACGGCATGCAGGAGATCCTCCCTATCGCGCAGGGATGTCTCGGCCGATGCACATACTGCATAACCAAACTTGCCCGCGGGCGTCTCATAAGCCGTTCTGAGGATGAGATCATATCTGATTTCAAAAACATGATCGAATCTGGGACTAAAGAGATATTCCTGACAGCCCAGGACACCGCATGCTACGGGAAGGATCTTGGCTCTGATCTGCCCGGTCTGCTGCGCAGGATGCTGGAGTTCGAAGGCGAGTACCGCATAAGACTGGGCATGACCAACCCTGATGCGCTCGACCCTGTCCTGGACGGCATATTGGAATGCATGGAGGACCCACGGGTGTACCGTTTCCTCCACATACCTTTGCAAAGCGGCAGCAACAGGGTCCTCAGAAGAATGGGGAGGAATTATACTGTGACCCGATTCATGGGGATCGTCAACCGCTCAAGGGAGAGATTCTCCGACATCAGCATCTCCACAGACATGATAACAGGCTTCCCCGGTGAGACGGAGGAAGACCACAGAAAGAGTGTGGCTCTGATAAGGAAACTGAAAGCTGACACTGTGAACATAACAAGATTCTCCCCGCGACCCGGCACAGAGGCCGCCACAATGGAAGGACAGGTCGCGGGGGGCATCAGTAAGGATCGGTCCGCGGATCTCACAAGGATCAAGATGGCTGTGGAGGAGGAAGGGAACCTGCTCATGGTCGGTAAGACCGTCAGAGCTCTCGTATCCGAACAGGGCAAGCCAGGGACCGTCATAGCTCGAACGGACAACTACCGTCCCGTAGGTGTGGTCGGCGATCACCCCCTGGGCACCTTCATCCACATCGAGATAACAGGTTCGGCTCCAACACATTTGTTGGGAAGGCAAATAAATATGAGCAATCAATGTTGACCGCGAAGTCCTGTAGTGTAGCGGTCCATCATGCCGGCCTTTGGAGCCGGCGACCCCGGTTCGAACCCGGGCAGGACTACCTTCTCATAACAATCCGATGCGCATCAGCAGCACCGGGACCATCAGACATCCGCCTAGCGTTATCCTGCTTATCCCTGAAACGGAGGGGAGCATACCTATCGCGGTCGCAACTGAGAGAAGTGCCAGACCATTCGATCCTGTCATCACCGCCACCAGGCAGCATATCGCAACCAAGACCACCTTGTTCATTCTGGAAGCGTCCGATCCGGATATAATGCGGGAAAGGGCTCCGCCGGCCCTTATCGTTATGATATAGCCCAAAAGGGATGCCACTGCGACGCTCAGGAGCAGGGCTGCGAAGGATGGGCTGCAAAAACCAGTCA
>DAXF01000037.1:4197-4489 GCA_002506255.1 Methanomassiliicoccaceae archaeon UBA367 | reverse complement strand
ACCATTGATATGAACCTCTCCGGCCTGTCCTCTTCAGATATGATCGTGGCCATTGTGGCGCACACGGTCGCGGTTACTCCGGGGAACCAACCTGCCACCCCTCCCGCCAGCACGCCCTTGGCCCCGGGCATTGGGTCTATGCCTACAATATCATCCCTCTGCTCAGGGATCTCGCCGCTGCCAGAGGACTGAAGTATCGGAGGCAGCCCGAAGAGCCCGGTAAGCAGAGGGAAAAGCGCACTGCCGATTCCGGTAGGGCCGCCCCACTCTGCACCGGACATCATGGAGATGC
>DAXF01000037.1:3710-3902 GCA_002506255.1 Methanomassiliicoccaceae archaeon UBA367 | reverse complement strand
ATCAGATAGCCCCAACAGCATGACATACTGTAACGGTATCGCCAGGATTATCGAGACCGATGCTCCCACCAGACTACCGGATGCGGCCGATCTGACAGCCAACATACCCTTCCCCTCCCTGAGCAGCCTGTGACCGGGCAGAAGGGAGAGGAACTCGTCCGCATCTGGAGCGCCGACGAAGACCGATGGCAC
>DAXF01000037.1:0-3452 GCA_002506255.1 Methanomassiliicoccaceae archaeon UBA367 | reverse complement strand
TCTCTGTCGGAACTATCCCTGACAGGGCATCTGTTATGAAGGGCGTCCCGAAAGCCATCAAAATCGCCAATGTGTTCACGTGTATCCCGGGGATTAGACCGGAGGCTGTGCCTATCGCTGCACCGATGGCACTTGCATAGATGACCAGGACTATCAGGGGCAGGTCCATGCTCCGAAGACCGGAGAAGAACCCGTAAAAGCGAAACAGATACAGTTAGCGTGACCTGACATTAGGTCAATCCAGGATCTTTACTCGGCCTTCACTTATAGTTACCTTCAGGAGGGTCTTGATGCTCATGCCCATTCTTCTCTCCAAAGAGGACTTATCTCCGTTTTTATCGAATACCATCACTATATCGACTATATCGCATCCGATCCGGTCCCTCATGGCTTCCACCATAGCGGCTATGGTGCCTCCTGTGCTCAGAACGTCGTCAACTATTGTTACTCTATCCCCCTTGAATATGGAGTTTATGTACATCACCGATTCAGAATATCCGGTGCGCTGGATTACAGGAACCTCACCCGGCAGGCCGTAGCTCTTCTTTCGTATCACCACATATGGTATCCCCAGCTTCCGGGAGATCTCTACTGCCAGAGGTATCCCCATCGCCTCAGGGGCGGCTATCAGATCGCAATCGAAATTACCTATGCGTATCATGGAATCCGTTATTTCGTCAAGAAGCTCAGGGTCCATGGGCGGCACTCCGTCAGCAGCAGAGCTGACGAAATAGGGATACCCTTTCCTCATGACGATCTGGCTCCTCAGAACGCTTTCCCGAAGCTTCTCGTTCATATCCCTGCCATCGCGCTATGGGGATAAATCGCAATGCATGCGCACCATTTATTTATCGAGAGACAATCCGAGTGGCGATACGATGAACGCCGAAGAAAGGTATGCGCTCGTGACCCGGAACGCAGAAGAGGTCGTGACCGAGGAAGAATTGAGAGAGATCCTGAGAACAAAGGAGCACCCCTCGGCGTACATAGGCTTCGAGCCCTCGGGGCTCGTGCATCTTGGCTGGGTCCTTGTGGCTTCCAAGATACGGGATCTTGCGGAAGCAGGTTTTAAGGTCATAATCTTCTGGGCGGACTGGCACGCTTACATAAACGATAAACTGGGCGGCGAAATAGAGAACATACGAATATGTGCCAGATACATGGAGGACTGCTTCAGGGCCCTTGGTGTTCCCGAAGAAGGCGTTGAGTTCAGATACGCCTCCGATCTCCTTGACGGAATCGGATACTGGGAGAAGGTAATCAAGGTGGCAAAGGTCACATCCCTGCAGAGGGTCAAGAGGGCCATGACGATCATGGGCCGCAACGAGGATGATGCAGAGATAGATTCATCCAAACTTTTCTATCCGATACTTCAGGCAACGGACATATTCGATCTTGAGGTGGACCTCTCATACGCAGGTATGGACCAGAGACGTGCCAATATGCTAGCAAGGGATGCAGCGGACAAGCTGGGTTGGAAGAAGCCGATCGCTCTGCATACGCCGCTTCTGCCAGGTCTCGCCGGAGGGGACCGCATGAACCCTGCAGCATCTAAAATGTCCAAGAGCAACCCGGACAGCAGCATCAACATACACGATTCCGCAGAAGAAGTAGGGAGAAAGATGAAGAAGGCCTTCTGCCCCCCCGAGGCGGGGACAGAGGATGTCAATCCCGTAATGATGCTCTGCAGGTACATCATATTCCCGAGACTGGGCAAACTAGAGGTCAACAGACCCGAGAAATTCGGAGGCCCCGTCACTTTCACTGATTACGATTCACTTTCCAAAGCTTACTTCTCTGGGGAGCTTCACCCCATGGATCTGAAAAAGGGCACCGCCGACGGCATATCAAAATGCATAGAGCCAGTGGATGCTTATTTCAAGAAGAATCCGGAAAATCTGGAAGCTGTGAGAGAGGTCCTCAGGAAATTAAACAAGCTCTGATCCGGACTTGATCTTACGGAACTCGTCCATGGTTCGCTTCACACATATATTCAGCATAGCTTCCGCATCCCCTACGCCAGATATGCCTGCGGCGGCCCCATGGCCTCCCCCGTCAGTATAGGTCTCGGCCCCCAGGTCTGACAGCATGTCACCCAGGTGGATTCCGCGCCTGACCATCTCCTGGGTCGCCCTGGAGCTTATCCTGAATACGTCGTCCCTCTGAGATGCTACGAATGCGACATCGGCACCTGCGGACAGCAGCCCTTTACAACAGGATGCTTCGAAGCTCCCGCTGAGGGATACGGCGACTAGCATATCGCCTACCCTCTCGAATCTGGAACGCCCCATGCATTTCACGACAGCTGACCTCTCGGACATGGACTGCTCCATCTTCATGAGAGACAGCACCTCATCCATCTCCAAATGGCCGCGCTCCATGATTTCTGAGAATGACCTCAGGGTCGCCGCGTTCGCGAATTGCAGATGCCCGGTGTCAGTGATCATCCCGCCCAAAAGTGCCAGGTACACATTCCTGTCTATATCGGGGCACTCTTTCACTATGTCCCATATTATCTCTGAACAGGCTGCACGGGTATCGTCGCATATCAGATCCATGGAAGACCACTTGCCGGTCGGCTTATGGTGATCTATGATCAAACTGCCATCCGGGATGTTTATGTCACCTTCTATCTGATCCGGCGAAGAGGTGTCGACGACCACTATCAGCTCATGATCCCCTGCATCGCATGATTCTTTGACATCGATGCCAAGTTTCTCTGTAACCACGCGGGAGACCCTGTCAAGACCTCCGGGAGCGTATATCCTGGCCGGCGGGAAGCATTCTGCCAGTGCATAAGCGGAGCCAATGGCATCCATATCTGCGTTCCCGTGTACTAGTATGACCTTCTCCCTGCCTCTGAGCCTTTCGGTCACCTGTGCGAACATGGGGCTCCGTATGGTCTCCCATTTGATAAAATGATGACCTTCGTCCCAAGGTGCCAGTCCGTGAACTTCATAATAAAGAAGACGAAGTTGAATATCATACCGAGACCCAAACCAGGGCGAAAGCCATGAAGAGGATCAGTACATTGATGCCCACGGTTAGTATCATTACGATGTCCCGGGTGACCCGGGAACCGTATGTGCCTTCCCTCCCCAGAAAACGTGCAAGATAGATGAGCAGCACATTCACCAATGATGCCAGGACCGGTACGATCATGGATTCTGTGAAATTGGCGTAACGGTCCGGCTCACCGAGGGCATCGTAGTGTATGGGTATCTTCCCGGGAAATGCCAAGGCGGATGCGATCATGAAGATCCAAAGCACGAGCCATAGCACCACTACGATCCATTCCAGAGTGTCGGCCGGAGCCAGGATTCTCTTGATGTCCCTGTTCATATAATCTCGGGTAGAATCCGTTGAAATAAAAAGAGTAGCACTGCCAGAACATCGCAGAGCATTCGCTCCTTCGAAGATAATGGCAAGTGACGTTCGATGCTACGTTTGAT
>DAXF01000079.1 GCA_002506255.1 Methanomassiliicoccaceae archaeon UBA367 | reverse complement strand
TGTTTCCAAGAGGATGGTGGGCCCGGCCGGATTTGAACCGGCGACCTCCGCAATGTCAATGCGACGTCATAACCCCTAGACCACGAGCCCGGTATTGCGGAGATACGCTCCCCACTTTTATATGTTTTTACGCAAAAGCCCCAGCCACCAAAATTCAGGGGCCTCAGAGAAGATTTTAATCGGGGATACTATCCACGGGTCAATGACGGAGATCAAACTGTTCACCAAGAATGATTGCGGGAAATGCGACTTCGTGAAAGAGAGGATGCCTAAGGGGCTGGAAGTGGAGTACTACAATGTGGACACCGCGGACGGTCTGGCCGAGGGAGCGTTCTATGAGGTCCTCGACAAAGGATTCCCCGTGCTGGTGGTAGATGATTCCATAGTGGCCGAGGACGGCTCTCCCGTTCTCAAGAAGCTGCAGGAGCTTGCCGGACACAAATGATAACTTTGGGGATAGAGGGGACCGCCCACACTCTGGGAGTAGGTGTAACGGATACAGGGAAGAAGGTCCTGGCCAACGAATTGGATATGTTCAGGCCCGAGGAGGGGGGACTCCATCCAAGAGAGGCGGCCAATCACCATGCGGATAAGGTAGCTGAGGTCATCCAGAAGGCGCTCTCATCCGCAGGCGTATCCTTCGGGGACATCGACCTGATATCCTTTTCCAAGGGTCCCGGCCTCGGGCCGTGCCTCAGGGTGGCTGCCACTGCGGCCAGGGCGCTCTCCGTGAAATTGGATGTCCCTATAGTAGGCGTGAACCATTGCATAGCCCACGTTGAGATAGGCAGAGCCGTCACCGACTGCCGGGACCCGGTCCTTCTTTACGCATCAGGAGGCAATACCCAGGTGATCGCCTTCTCCAATGGCAGATACCGCATATTCGGAGAGACGCTGGACGTTGGAATTGGGAATATGCTTGATAAGCTCGGAAGGGAACTGGGTCTCGGATATTACGCAGGCCCGACGATAGAGAAGCTTGCTGCCAAGGGCGAGAGGTTGTTGGATCTGCCCTATTCTGTGAAAGGGATGGACGTCTCTTTCTCAGGAATAATGACGGCTGCCCTGGAGCAGAGAAGGAAAGGAGCATCTTTGGAAGACATAGCGTTCTCTGTGCAGGAGACCTGCTTCGCCATGTTGACCGAGGTCACGGAAAGGGCCATGGCCCATGTGGGGAAGGACGAGGTCCTCTTGGGAGGGGGTGTGGCGCAGAACGCCCGTTTGAGGGAGATGCTGTCGATAATGGCCGAAGAGAGAGGTGCCAGGATGTTCGTTCCCGATCGCAGGCTGTGTGTCGATAACGGCGCGATGATCGCATGGCTGGGGGATCTAATGTACTCCTCGGGGATCAGGATGACAATTGCCGATACAGAGATAGAGCAGAGATTCAGGACCGACGAGGTCCAGGTTACGTGGCGGTCCTGATCTGATCGCCCACGATCTGATCCAGGCTGTCCAGGAACAGGTCCTTCTTCTCAGACTTGAACGATGCGCCGCTGGCTATCCTGTGCCCTCCTCCGTTGCCGCCTACAGACTCGGCGGCAGCTCTCATGGCGACTGACAGGTCAACCCCCATGTCCAACTGCGCCCAAGTGCCCCTTGCGGAGGCCTTTGCGATCTCCTCTGAGCAGTTCACGCCCACTGTGGGCTTCCCGGAATCGCCTATGAACTGCATTGCGGCACCGCAGACTATGCCGGTGAATCCGGACTCAGTGCTGCTGAAGTATTGTATGTTCTCCTTCTGGATGAGCCCTCTGGAATCCAGAGAGGTCACGGCGGAGACTATCTTCTTCTTGTAATCGTCGTTCGCAGACACGGCCTTCTGAAGGCAGTCTTCGCTACCAAGGCACAATCCTACGGATATGCCTCCCATGCCAAGTCTGCCGCATGCGTTGAAAAGATCCGCCATGGTCTCAGCATCCATGTCCCAGTCTGTGAGATGGTACCTTGTTCTGGAGATCTCCTGCATGGTCTGAACACTGACTCCCTGCACGGCGAGCTTAATCGCAATCAGTGAGGACAGCCTTCTGCCATCATCCGCACTGAGATCTGAGGATAGGGCGTCGTTGGGCACACCAGCATCCGCCAGTATCCGCTGGGACCCCTCGGTGTCGCCGCTGACTCCTCTTATATAGGGGTCTGTGGAAAGATAAAGGGACCTCGAAAGAGGTCCCGGGGGAATCAGGGATCCCGATGATGTTCTTATGAGCCCTCTCTTCACGGCGCCATTCAGCAGAAGAATGTTCAGATCACTGACGCCGTTGATGTGCTGTCTGTCGCCCGTTATGCCTGCGAAGGCGATCTGCACAAGGTCCCAGTTCTTATCGTCCATTTGCAGGGAGAAAAGGAATGACATGGTGGCACCGCAGCCCCCGGTCATGCCGTCTATCCCTACGAGATGGGGGTTCGCATAGAATACTGAATCAGAATCTGCCGAGGGCACGTGATGGTCCAGAACAACCACGTCTTTGCCCAGACTCTCAAGTTCCGGGATGTAGGATGCGCCCAGATCGGAAAGGATAACACATTTCGAGCCGCATTCTCTGATGCGTTCCATCGCTGAATCGTCCAGGGTCGTTAGTAGAGTGACCTCGAATTCCTTGCCGGCCCTTAGAAGCGTCTTCGCAAGTATGCCTGCAGCGGATATGCCGTCCGCATCGTAATGGGAGAAAATATGCACATGGCCGTGCCTGCGCACAGCCTCAGCTGCAGAAGATAAGCGTTTAAGGAGTTTGGGGGGCAGGACGATATCGTCCATATGCACCCTTACTTGAGCATCAGTTCCGCAGTGCTGAGAGAATATTTCCAGTTCTCAGGGAGCACTCCGTTGTCCTTGTAGTAGTGCTCGAGCCTTCTGATTTTCGCTTCTATGAGGTTGAGCCCTCTTCTGTTGGAAACGTCACCGGGGTTCTTCCTAAGGTGGACGTTCAAAGAGATGGCGCGTCTCATGAGGTTGGAAATGTCCTCAGGCAGCGCGGACGCTACGCCCTTTTCCTTCATTATCTCAGTGACCGTTTTACCGGTCGCCAGCTTAATATCGGGCACTCCGTACTGGTCTCTCAGGACGAGTCCGATCATCGCAGATGCCTGGCCGTTCTTGGCCATTTTGACGATGACTTCCTCTATCTCGGATGCGGACATCGTGACCCACGAGGGGTTCTCGGTCAGCATAGGACGCTTTGAGCTGGATTTGCCCTTCCTTCTTGTGTGCATTTTTGCCATATTCTATTGCTCCGAACAATTAGGCGGCGAGGCT
>DAXF01000012.1:15285-15548 GCA_002506255.1 Methanomassiliicoccaceae archaeon UBA367 | reverse complement strand
CTTGACTGAAAGAGACTGAATTCCTTTCCGCACTTCGGGCATTTGAACCTGTGCGCGGCGGACAGCATCTGAGGCGTAACGCCAGATCTCGCCATTTCCGGTGTGAGCGTCATCTTAACGGTCCTCCTAAAGGTCTCCCTCTATTTACATTCAGCGGATTATGCCTCCCCGACACAATCTTATATTGTCGTGCCAGTCCAACATTCCATGGAAATCCTGGACTCCATGAAGGCATTCTTTGTAAGGCGCATGCTCCTGTCGAG
>DAXF01000012.1:0-15124 GCA_002506255.1 Methanomassiliicoccaceae archaeon UBA367 | reverse complement strand
TTTTTCGTAAGGCGCATGCTCCTGTCGAGGAAGGTACCGAAGGACTGCGAGAATCCTCTAGAGGGGTGGATGGCCATCAAGGCCAGGGAGACATTGAAGAAAAGCGGTTTCAGGCTTCAGGCGTCCGAAAGGACGGACACGATAAGCAGAGAGGAATTCGAAGAGTATCAGCTCCTGAGATTCAGGGAGCAGATGAAGTACGCGGAGGCGGAGGCGCCACATTATAAGGACTTGTACAAGGACGCAGGGATAAGACCCGAGGACATAAGGACGTATGAAGATCTCGAGAAGGTACCGTTCACATACTCCCATGATTTGGCGGAGAAGCCGTATTCCTTTTGCGCAGTATCAGTCACCAAGCTCGCGAGGGAATTCACGACCACAGGCACGTCAGGACGCAGGAAGACCATAGGATTCACATCCGGCGACCTCGTGAGCAAGGTGGACATAATAGCATCCGCTCTTTCCAATATAGGGATGAGTAAGGGCGATTCCCTTCACATAATGTTCCCTACAGTCTCAGCCTGGGATCCCAGCCTTATGATGTCCGCCGCATGTAAAGTTCTTGGCTACGGATCATCCACGTGCTCGGATACAGACATAGCAGTGCAGATGAAGGTCATGAAAGAGGCAGGGTCCACTCACATAATCGGCCTTCCGTCATTCATCTACAGGGTCACCACCCTCATGGGAAAGGAGACAGACCTCAAGACTTTGGGCATAAAGAAGATAATATCCACCTCTGAGCCTTTGTCGGAGAGCGTCAGGCAAGCCTTGGAGGAAGCGTGGGGATGCAAGGCTCTGGACGTATGGGGGATGACGGAGATGGGACTTGCTTGCGCCGTGGAATGCGATGAGCAGGACGGCCTGCATACGGATGAGGCGAACATACTCTTCGAGGTCATCGATCCCGAGACGGGAAAGCATGTGCCGGCAGGACAGGAAGGGGAGCTGGTGGTATCGGGTCTGAATTCTCAGGGAACGGTTCTCCTAAGATATCGCACTAATGATCTGGTGTCCATGCAGGACCCGCCCTGTGATTGCGGAATGTCTTTCAATAAGAAGCTGAACAAGCCCCATGGAAGGATCGATATGCAGTCAAAAGTAGGCATGGGATACAAGGTGTATCCTCTGCTGTTCGACGAGGTCCTGTTCAAGGAGAATGATGTTGTGGAATATCAGCTGAAGATAACCAAGGAGAACTACAGGGACGTTCTCACCTTTGAAGTGGAGACTCCTGCGCCCAGCAGTGATCTGGAAGAGAGAATAATCTCTCTGGTCTCCTCGGTGAGGGAGGTATCTGACGGGATCGCTGAGGATCTCATCGAAAGACCCAGAGTCAAATTCGTAGACGTAGGCTCCATGGAGTACTCCGCCAAGGCGAAGAAGATAGTTGACCTAAGAGAGAATTATGATTAGAGCCCTTTGGACGCTTTGACCACCTGGTTCAGGAGACCGCTGTCGTTGCAGCGTTCAAGGAATGTTCCGGTGACGATCATGTCGGCTCCCGCCTCCCTGGCAGCTTTTGCGGCCTCCGGGGATCTTATGCCCCCGCCCACTATTAGAGGGACGGAAAGGATATCCTTCACTGCTTTGATCATCTCAGGGGGAACCGGGCGGTCGGCTCCGCTTCCAGCCTCAAGATACACAAAGCTCATTCCGAGATATTCTGCGGCAAGAGCGCACGACATGGCCTTCTTGAGGTCGTCCCTTTTCACAAGATCGGCTTTTCCCACCTCTCCAACCTTCATGCCCGGTTCGACGACGATGTAGCCCATGCTTATGGGCTCTATGCCGAGTTTCTTCACAGCAAGGCTCGTGTGTATCTGAGCCTTCATCACGTAGTTCAGATCCGTGCTGTTGATCATGCTCATGAAATATATGGCATCGCAGTGGGCGGAAAGGGCCTGGGGCCCTCCTGGGAAAAATATTACCGGAAGCCCCGTTGTCTTCTTTATGGCGATAGCCGTGGCATCCAGATTCTCTTGGGTTACGCCGGTGGATCCGCCGATCATTATGGCGTCCGTGCCGGCTTTCTTGCATTCAGAGGCGATGGCCGCAGCCTCATCCGACGTCTGCTTGTCAGGGTCCAGAAGGGACATGTGCAGTGTTCCTTTGGAGACGCCTTCCATGAGATATTTCTTCACATTCATGATAATGCTCCGAGCACGAATGCCACAAGGGCTGCGAACATGGCAATCTTAGCCGTCTTCTGAGCCTCGTGGGGGTCCCTGAAAACAATCCAGGCGGCGTATATAAACATTGCATCAGCGAGCAGCACAGTCAGATACAGAGCACCTAACTGACCGTCCAAGAAAGGCCAGATGCTGAGAAGAGGGCCGGCGATGAAGAATGCCGCGGATATGAATGCCGCATTCCTCTCGCCTATGCTCATCGGCAGAGTGTTCCTTCCCTCGTCTCCTTCCATATCCTCTATGTCTTTGGCCACTTCTCTGCCTGTCGTAGCCAGGAAAGCCATTACTGCGAACACTGCTACGTCCGCCAAATTGCCGACCACAGCGCCGCCGAACAGGAAGACCATGCCCGTAAGCACACCTATCGTCAGGTTGCCTACGAAGCCCCTTTGCTTAAGCGCCATCTCGTATGATATCATCAGAGCACATGCTATGATGACAATGCCGGTCAGCAGGAGACTTCCCATAAGCACAGATGTGATGCAGGCCAGCAGAAGGGAGGCGAGACCGACTCTTAGGGCATCGCGTGGCGTTATCTCACCCATAGGTATGGGACGTTCGGGATGCGCCGTTTTATCTATATCTCTGTCCACATAGTCGTTGACGGAGTTTCCTCCGGCCATAACGGCAATGACTACGAGACACGCTATCGCTATATTGACCCCGTAATTCCCGATCCCCAAGCCCTCAGCTACGAAGGCACCGGCGATCACGCCGATGAAACCTATCACTGCATTCCCGAGCCTGAATAGCCTGAGGTATCTGTTCACGTTGCCGTAAATGCGTTGAGATATAATTAATTCAGTTCCTCAGCACGTGATAGTATCTGGACAGGGATCCGTGGACCCTCTGCACGTGCAGGCCATCCATTTTGAGAGGGGAAGGGTCTAGTTCGTGGGGCAGTACGACACCCGCGGTCCCGCCGGGCCTCAATGCCTCGCTGAATGATTTCATAGCTCTGGCATATATGCTGTCTATCTTCTCTCCTCCTGTTTTCGTGGACCTACCGTACGGTGGATCGGTGGCGATGATATCCACCGGGCCGAATCTGGAGCCTATGCCCGAAATGTCCAGAATATCGCTGTCCTCCAGATCAAGGTTGAAGAAATCCATGTTCTCCCGGGTACCGGCGATCATCTCCGGGTCGAAATCGGAGGCCGCGGCCCTTATGCCCATCGATGCCGCTTCGATTACTATGCCGCCTGTACCGCAGAACGGATCAAGAAGCAGGTCACCCTTCCTAGCGCCTGTGAGATTTATCAGTGCTCTGGCATATTTAGGATGCAGGGATATCGGAGAGAAGAACGGCCTCTCGCTGACCTTCCTGTTCTCCAGAGATTCCCTGTCCACTGCCCTTTGGGACAGGAAAACGTGGATCATGTCGCTCATCAGGACACGGACCTCTATGTCTGGGTCTTTGAGTTTCACGTCGTTGGTCCGGGACAGTTCCTTTCCTATTTTCCTTACGAGGTCCTGAGAATCGATGTTCTTCATCATCCCCTCGAATCTTCTGCACCTTACGGAGAATGTTCCCTCAGGTATCCGTATTCTGCCAATGCCCGATAGATCGCTGGGGCTGAAAGAGCCCAGATGCCTTCCTATGTGCCTCGTAAGAGATATCCTATCCGCTATCGGTTCTACAGCATTCTCTTCGAACGATGCTATGAAATAGCCGGGTCCGGAAGACAGCGCTTCGAATCCCGGTGCTTCCGCTCTCAGGCAGCCTATAGCCTCGGCTGAGCATAGGCTGCCGTGTTCTCCGGATAGTTCAAAAAAGAAAGGGGAGGGGCTCACACCCCTCCAATGTTTCAGTCTTTAATACCATCTTCGGTTATCGTGAAGACGGCCTCGCCCTCGGGCATGTTGGGCGAGTCTATCAGCCTGGCGACCCTCTTCCCTGCTTTGCCCTTGCGCAGATAGATACGGAATGTGGCTGTGTGACCTACAATGTGACCGCCTATTGGTCTGGTGGGGTCCCCGAAGAATGCATCCGGCTTGGACGATACCTGATTGGTGACGGCTATGGCCGCATTGTTCAGCGTAGCGAAGTTCAGCAGATCGTGCATGTGGCGGTTCAGCATCTGCTGCCTCTCGGCCAGAGCGCCCCTGCCTATGTACTCAGCTCTGAAATGCGAAGTGAGCGAGTCAACGATCAGCAGTTTGATCTTCTTGGTCTTCGACAGTTCCATGGCCTTGTCGACCAGCAATATCTGATGCTGGGAGTTGAAGGCTCTGGCAACATGTATCTTCTTCAGTACCTCGGCGGGATCAACACCCAGATAGTTCGACATCTGGACAATCCTCTCCGGTCTGAATGTGTTCTCGGTGTCGATGATAACGACTTCCGAATCGAAACCTCCCATTTCCTCGGGAAGGGTGGCGTTCACTGCCAGCTGGAAGCATATCTGGGTCTTGCTGCTGCCGAATTCTCCGAAGAATTCTGTTATGGCCTGAGATTCAAGACCACCTCCCAAAAGCTCGTCCACGGCCTTTGAGCCGGTCGTGAGCTTGGTGACGCTCTTCCTTCTCTCGAGGATGTCCTCTCCTGTCTCGAAATTGCCTATGTCCGCACAGACCTTGGCCCCTTCGATAATATCTGCAGCTTTCTTGTCGCCTATCTCGCATTTCTCGGCCAGATCGGCCGGGGAGGCGACAGCTATGGCCATCAGATCGTCGTAACCCGCTTCACGGAGTTTTTCTGCTATAGCTGGTCCTACTCCTGGTATGTCTTCAAGGGTTTTGTTGACCATTTCATAACCTCAGGTTTCGCTAAACAGTTCAGGTATTTAAGCGGGGAAAGGGGGGTGTCCGAAAGCGGGCGAAAACGGAGGCACACTATAAAACTATAAATGGAAGACATCGATTGTCGACTGCAATGGCTAAAAAGAGAAAGCGAACCAAGCCGAAGGAGGAGGAATACGAATTCGTACCTCCGGACTTTGACGAGAGAGAATTCATTCTCAAGGACATCTACGGAACGAAGATCCTGTTGGTGGTTTCGCTACTCGCGGTCCTGATCGGGATCGCCGCATCTTTCATAGACAAGGCGTGGGAATGGTACGGCGGCATGTTGCTGTTGGTTCTTGTGATCGCAGGCATGAAGGAGCTTCTTAAACTGCTCAGGTTCGATATGGATCTTGTAGAGACGAAGACGATGCTGGGGAATTATGTCCTGTTCTTCTTCCTGTCTTTGGGCGTCTGGATACTTCTGATAAATCCGCCTTTCGTCTGATTCAGATCTCCCAGGGCAGCTTAGGATCAAGAAGTTCCGTCAGCAGGCCCGCGTCGGCCATTGATAATGTGTCATCGTGGTCCAGGATCCTCATCGTGCCCGGGTCGATCTCCCTACCTATGCCTGAGAATACAGCCTCTTCCGCAAGCATCTCCGCTGCGGTGAAGTACATCCTCTCAGCTATCACCTTCCAGACCCCGTCTTCAATGAAAGGTTCTCCGAATTCGTTTGTTCTCCATTTCTCGAGGAACGATTCCGCGGATCCGACCCATACGGGGGGGCCCACGTGTTTGAAGGTCTTAGACAGCAGGTCTCTCTCCAGTTCGAATATGAACGTAAGCTCCTCGCCCCCCAGGTCATGGATCGTCCTTAACACATTGAAAGAGAACGCATCAAGCTTCTTCGAAAGCGCATACCTGGTCTTCCACATCTGAGAATGCAGGTTGTCCTCGTTTATGTCGGGTCTTTTGAATGTTGCGGTAAGCAGACGGCTTCCGTGCACTTTGACCAGCCTTCTGAGTTCGGCTGCAGGCAGGGAGGCTCTGGTATTCGGGAAGAAGAATTTTTCTGACGGGTTGTTCAGATATGCTTTGCATGCTGTTATGAAAAGAGCGAATGTGTCCACGTGGACTGCGGATGCAACATTCCTTCGCGGGTCCACTGGATCGTAGAATACCAGGGGTGCCACCATAGGCGGGCCCTTTTTGTCTATGGTTATAGAAACGCCCTCTTTCCAAGCGGCCCCCGCCTCCAGGACGGCTCTGAAACTGCCGTAGCGTATGACGAGAAGCTCGCACAGGTATCCGGAGAACCCCCTGTTGTTGGGCTCGGCTCCGTAGGCCCATATGCCCTTCATGAAGACCTTCAGAAGACGTATCTGATCCCTCATGGCAGCATTAGTGTTCGAGAGCACATAATCCGTGTGGAATGGGGTTCTGTCGACGGCGGACAGCATCTTCTCCGGGGAGGTCACCTTGTAGCATGGGACCATGTCCACTTCGAAGCCGCCGTATCTTCCCGTTATGTATGGATGCTCGGCATACATTTTCTTCCCGCCAAGGATGTCCTCTCCTATCTGCAGACCTTTTTTCTCCATTACCTCTCGGGATGTCCCGTCCGGGAACATCACAAAAAGGTCTATATCTGGGTCTGTGAGGAAAGTTCCCTTGGCGACGGATCCCACGCATCTTACTTCGGCCGCGATGTTGTTCTCTTCGAGATATCTTTCAGTCTCGGCTTTCATTCTCTCCGTGGTCGCCCTTATCTCTTCCACAAGCTCGGGACCGGGCACGATCCTCCGAAGCACTGCATCCTCTATGCTCACGGGCATGCTCAAGGGTTCTGCCGATTAATCCTTTGCTATTTATCTTCGCATTGTGTTAACGTATGTATATGCTGCGTTGCATGAATTGCGGAACAACATATGATAATGGATCCACGAATTATTGCATAAATTGCGGCACCCTCCTTCAAAATATTGATGGCATCCCCCCGATCTCTGGTAGGGCCCGGACCAGGAGGATGTTGATGTTAATCGCTGTATCCGCGGTAGTCATATTGCTGTTGCTGACCACAGTTCAGTACTTCCTTCCGAATGAAAGGGAATCTGAGGGATTATTGCGTACCAATAATTGGATCTATGATTCTGATGGAAATATGTACAGTTTAGAATTCGAGATCGATGCCGATGATCTGAATGCGGCCAGAAAGAGCACCATAGACCGTTCCGGATCATCATCCCGCACAGCTTATGTGGTCGGCTCGGGAAGCTATGCAAGAACGGTCCCCGCCGTAGAGGATTACATAGTGATCGGGGACACCGTCACGAATCTCGAGATCCTGCTGAGGGACGTGTTCCCATCCGTGTACGGAACAGCAGATTCGACGAATGATAAATACGCCACGTTCCTTATCAATTTCTGTCAGAGCCGGGGCTATACCGGTGACGAGAACATGAAGTATCTCACAGACTGGAGCACTCACGGTACGGACGAGTATTGGAACTATCCGGTGGAGACGCTTTACCTAATGGGCGGCGACTGCGAGGACACCTCCATTCTTATGGCGGCGCTCCTGCGAACGGCAGGTTTCGAATCCGGGATCGCTCTTCTGCCCGGGCATGCCATGGCGATGATAGAGATGATGCCGGCAGAGACTCCGGAAGAGGGTCTGTCATTCAACGATGCGCTTCTGGAGTACGGGGTGCACTACGTCAAGAAGATACCTTATGATTCAGGCGGATACTGGATGTTGGAGACGACGAGCTATCAGATTCTTCCGGGAGTCATACCGGGCGAATACGCATTCTCAACGTTCCACCTGTTCCCTTCGAGATCTGATGCGGTCTATATGAGCTAGACGGCTTCAAATGATACTGTGTAGCCTAAGAATCCGCGAGGGTCAGCGTCACCCCCGATTTCTTCAGTACGGTCTTCGCCGACAGAGAGATTGATCCTGATCCCTTGGCTGCTGGAGCCGCCGACAGAGGAGCCGTCGTCGTATATATCCAGAATATCATCGTAGGATTTTTCGGAGAAATTCGCAGGACCGTCATAGTCGAACATGAATATCGTTATGGATGCGGTCGTCTCCCCTTCTGCGATATAGAAGACAGTTGTTCGGTATTCAGAGGGGTATATCTTGTTAGCCATTGCTGTGTTTTCATCAGTATGCACCGGGGCAGAGCGCGTCGAATAGTAACCGAGGGGATCTTCTGTATCGATCAGGAGCAATCGTTCCTCTTCGCCGTAACTAACTTGGAAGTATACCTCCGCATTCCCGTCAAAGTCATTATCGACGGTTCCGCTGGCATCCAATACTGTGTACCAATCGATCGTAAAGGTCATCTTGTAACTGTGCTGATCCGGGCCCTGTTCCGGTGGGAAGAGCAAAGAAGCGACGGTAATCGCGGTGATCAGGGTAAGCACCGTAGCTATTACGTAAACTGCGGTCCTCCCTCCCGACCCGGTCTTCTTAGATGACAGATTCGTGCCGGAACCGCACTGGGGACAGAAGACGTCCCCATCCTTCAATTCCTTGCCGCATTTTCGGCAGAAACCCATATTCGGGAAAAGATATTGGGGTATATCAACATGTGTTGAATCAGATATTCCAGGCAGGGTTCCAGGTTTCGCTGCGGAGAGGTGCGCTCCCTATCTTCACCTCTTCCTCAAGATCCAACGTCATGAGGTCCTTTCCTGCTACGGTACGTACGCCCGTCGTTCTCTCCACTTCCTTGGCTTGTGCGTCTGCATCTCGCCTGAGCATCACTATGCCCATGTGCACGAACACGGCAAGCTCAGGCTTCACGATGTCTATGAAGTCGAAGGCATCGTCGGTGCAAAGATGGTACTTTATGCGGTTACCGGACGGGGTGGTAACAGGCAGAAGGAGGATACGTGCGCCTATGTGCTGCTCTGCTATCTCTTCTGAGTATGATGTGTCGCTAACGTATGAGACGATACCTTCTCCCGTATCGAATCTGAAACCCACATTGCAGGGATCGCTGTGTTCGGTTTTTGTGATCTCAGTAGGTATCCCGCATATGCTCAGCCGGTCCCCCGCCTTCACCAGATGCCTCCCGGAGGCAAGGCCCTGGTGATACTTCGATATACATGGGCCGAGACCGTCCGAGCCGTCCATGACGCTCTTGGTCCCGTAAAGATCGCCTTTTCTGACCCAGCCGCCGTGGCTCATGCCCTCTATCGCAACTTCGGCATCTGAGTAATGGTCGGGATGACAGTGGGAGATCACGATGCCGTCCGTTCCCTCCAGATTATACCCTATCCTCATCATGTTCACAAGGGCGCCCGGCCCCGGGTCCACATGCACCCAGGAACCGCGGGCGCTTAGAAGCAAACCTCCTGTGCTGCGTGCCTGGAACATTGTCGTGTGCCGTCCCCCGCCTGTGCCGAGGAGGATGAGCTTAGAGGGCATGGAGCCCCATCGCCTATAGGATATTTCAGTCTTAAGGCGGAAACCGTTAATACGGAGCAACAGGATTAGACGGCATGCTGACTGTTATAAGGGATGCCTGGATCGTCACCCAGGACGATTCCAGGAAGGTCATTCGCGGAGACGTTGTTGTAAACGGTGAGAGGATATCATCTGTGGGGCCCAAGTATGAGGGGTTTGCCGACAGGGAGATAGATGCCTCCGGCGACATAGTTATGCCGGGGATGATAAACACCCACACCCACGTGGCCATGTCTGTTATGAAGGGATCCTTGGATGATATGACCTTCCCGGATTTCCTGGATAAGGCGTTCAAGGTCGATTCCGAGAGGTCCGATAAGGACATAGGGATAGGTGCCAGGCTGGGATGCATGGAGATGATCCGCGGAGGAACAACGACTTTCGTGGACCTTTACTATTCCCAAGAGGTCATCGCCGAGGCAGTCAGAGAATCAGGCATAAGAGGGGTGCTTTGCTGGTGCTGTTTGGATGAGGAGTTCACGACCCAGAAAGGCAATCCTCTGAGCAACTGCAAGCATTTCTATGAGACGCATAAGGGTATGAGGAAAGTGATCCCTGCGGTCGGACTCCAGGGCGTTTACGTATGCAATGAGGAGACGTGCCTGGGTGCTAAAGAATTCGCAGACAGCAAGGATGTCCCTCTGAATTTCCATCTTTCAGAGACCAGAGGGGAAGTCAATCAGCACAGGAAGAGCACGGGGATGAGGCCGGCAGAATGGCTGGCACATATAGGCGCTCTATCCAAGAACGGAATAGGCGCACATTCGGCGTGGCTCACTCTGAACGAGGTCAGGCTGCTGGCGAAGGCAGGGTCCTCCATATCCACATGCCCCGTGTCAAATATGAAGCTGGCCACAGGCGGTGTGGCCCCCATACCTGAGATGATGGAGAACGGGGTCAATGTCAGCATAGGTACTGACGGCAGCACTACGAACAACTCCCTTGACATGTTCGCAGAGATGAAGACGCTGGGTCTGTTGCAGAAATCCAGCAGATGGGATGCCAGAGTATGCTCCGCTCAGCAACTTCTAGATTTCGCTACGAGGGGAGGTGCCAAGGCGATAGGCATGGAGAAGGACCTAGGTTCGATAGAGGCAGGTAAGTATGCGGATATCGTGATACTTGACGGAAAGGCGCCCAACCTCAGGCCGCTCGTTCCAGAGAACGTCATATCAAATATCGCATATTCCGCATCCAGTCTCAACGTTAAAACAGTGATGTGCCAGGGAGACACAGTCTTGGAAGAAGGAAGGATAACTTCGATTGATACGGAGAAGGTCCTGTCTGAATCCGAGTGGGCCTGGGGCCGCCTTTGCAGAAGGTGATCAGATGGATGACTGGGGCAGATGCGTGGAATTTCACGGTCACGGATGTCCCGGGCTCGCCATCGGGTATCGCGCCGCCCTGTTGGCAGCAAAGGAGCTGGGGATAGGCAGATCGGAGGATGAGGAAATAGTCTGTGTATCAGAGAACACAGCCTGCGGGGTGGATTCTGTCCAAGTGATACTGGCCTGTACTGCTGGCAAGGGGAATCTGATTTTTCATCGGGTTGGGAAGCACGCCTACTCCTTCTTCGACAGGAGAACCGGCAGGTCCGTCCGCATCGTAGCAAAACCTTTTGACAGGACGGGCAGGACCCGGGATGAGATAATGGACTGGATACTCTCAGCGTCTGACAAGGAGATCCTTATTGTGAAATCTCCCCGATACGGCATGCCTGACGAGGCGGAGATACTTGAGAGCATAGTATGTGAGAACTGTGGCGAGTCTGCGTCCGAGGACATGGTGCGCATCCGGAAGGGAAGACGGCTATGTTTGGACTGCATAGATAGCCAGCTCTCATAATCTGCACAGTTGTAGCCTCAACACGCTTATACGTACATCTGTAGATACCTAGACAACATGGTTCTGTCCTCTCTGCTTAAGACATTGAAAAAGGAAGGCAGCCCCGTTTCCCATAACAATATGGGAGAGATATATGAGGAGGGGCGCATCCTCAGGAAAAGTTACAGGAAGGCGGCCAAGTGGTATGAGAGAGCCGCATCCAACGGAAGCGCCATCGGTATGTACAACCTTGCCCGCCTATATGAGGAGGGAAAAGGGGTTCCCCGCGATTCCGATAAAGCGATGCAGCTGGTAGTAAGCGCAGCCGAGGCAGGGCTATCCGATGCTCAGTCTCATCTTGGCTGGAGATACATCACAGGATACAACACAGAGAAGAATGTAGAAGAGGCCTTAGGGTGGTACAATCTCGCAGCCGAAAGAGGTAACGAGCTGGCACTTGTCAGTCTTGGATCCATATACAGGCGCGGAGAGCAGGTACCGAAGGACAACGATAAGGCGAAGATGTACTTCTCCAAGGCTGCGAACAGAGGCAGTGCGGACGGATCATTCAATATGGGTTCGATTCTGGAAGAGGAAGGCGATCCAGAGGGTGCCGTGAAGCATTTCAGAATCTCCGCTTACAGAGGCAAGGCCGAGGCCATGTACAAGTTGGGAACGCACTACGAGTCAGGCATAGGCTTGGAGCAGGACTTCGAGAAAGCACTTATGATATACGGAGAGGCGGCCCTGCTAGGTGATGCGGACGCTCAGAACGGCATAGGCCGCATGTACCGTGAGGGAAGAGGGATAGAGAAGGATTCTATAGAAGCTGCCAAGTGGTTCAGGATCTCTGCGAAAAGAGGAAATCTGAATGCCATTTACAATCTGGCCGATCTATACTCATCCGGAGATGGCGTCCGCCGGAATCCGAGACGTGCGGCCAGACTATATCGTATGGTCGCAGACAGGGGATTGCCCGAAGGACACTTGCGTTTGGGCATTATGTATTCTTTTGGAATAGGGGTGAGAGCAGACAGGTCCATGGCGCTGCGTCATCTGAAAGAGGCGGTCCGTATGGGTTGCGATGAGGCAGAGGAGCAGCTGAAGAAACTCACCGATAAGGAACCGGAGAAGCACCAACGGATATGCGAGTGAGTCTGGTCATCGAAATATATGATGCATGACATCACTCTCAAGATCCGAAGGCATGCATCTCTCTTCTTCGGCTTCGGCTCCTGAAGACGGTACGCTGTTATCAAACTGGATAAGCGGTTTGCTATGCGCACAGATTTATCCTGAAAGCGGATTCTACATCAGTCATGGAGCTTCAGGTCCTCGAATGCCCCTATTGCCGGGGGGATGTCAAGATGGATCCCGAGAGCGGTTCCGGGGTCTGTGTCAACTGCGGTAAGAGCTTGATCGTCAAGAGGTACGGGGAGACACAGAGCCAGATATTGGAAGATCGCAGATCTGCTTACGAAAAGGTTGTTCAGGCCAAGAATTTATTGGAAGCTAAGAGGAATCCTCTCGGCAATGACAACAGGATCAGGGGGCTCATCGATGCGGCCATGGCTCTCGACCCGGGGAATCCGGATGCTTGGTATCTGAACGCTGCGTTCACCATGTGCGAATCCGGCAAATGGGACGGGACATCTGATAATATGGTCTCAAGAGCGAAAGAGCTTGAGGTCGAGAGAAAGACCAAGTACTTCTCTTACGAGGACTGCATGAACGTGAGGAAGGAAGCGGAACAGATGACCAATAAGATAAGCAGAGGCATGAGCGGCATCTTCACCATGGTCATCGTATTCTTCGGTCTTTTCTTCCTGGGGATACCTACAATCTTGTATCTGACCGGAATCATGCCGCTGTTCGTTCTCGGGATAATGGCAGGTATGTTCACCTTCATGGCCCTGGCTGTATTCTTCGCTTTGAGATTCACCAATATGGAGGTGTGAGTTCGGCCGGTCAAGGCAGGCCGGCGCAACTCTTCGTTTAAAGAGGACTCACACCTTGTCGCTGAAGTGGCGGCTCACATGGCTGGCATCACAGAAAGGCGTATCCCTCGAGGCACCGCATCTGCAAAGCACGTAGCGATCGCGGGTCTCGTACTCCTCTCCGTCTGAGGATATGAGCCTGATCCCGCCCTTCACGTAATATCCGCCGCTGCAGGATTTCTCCGGGTCCTGAACCACGATTATTTCCGGGTCCAACTCCGTTTCATGGGGGGTCCCGTCCTTGTCATATGCGACAAGCCTCCCTGTGGGGCACTCACTCGCAGCTTTCATAGCCGCTTCGTAGTTCTTTGGGTCGTCGGATTTCTTGGCGAGCTTCCAAACGTCTCCTCTGTCAGTATGGCAGAAGCGGGCGAATGCGCAGCGACCGTCGTCCTTAAGATCCATTCCCTTGCCTTTGATGGTCTTGGCCCTTTTGTCATAAGGTTTCCTGCTGGCAGTCTCCTTTCCTTTGAACGGGGCGCCTTTGGAGTGGTTGCCGTCACAGAACGGTGCTCTCTCGGTCCGGCCGCACCTGCACAGAGCATACTTGCCCTTCTGCTCGATCTCGGCACCTTCCTCCCAGATGTATCCCTCCCCCTTCGGGGTTATGATCTTCTCTGAGATGGGCACAGACCCAGAGACGATATAGGCGCCCCCTTCTGTAATCCTTATTGTCTTCTTTTCATCTGTCATGCTCCAGGCTCCTTTTTCTCTCTTGAAGATACCTGCTTCCCTGCTACATATCCGAATGTCATCGCCGGGCCGATGGTGCTGCCTCCGCCCCAGTATGTATCTGCGGTAGGCGATGCGATGCAGTTCCCGGCGCCGTAGAGGCCGTCTATAGGTCTGTCCGACCAATCCAGTACCCTGGCCTTGCCGTCTATGACGGGACCGCCGTTGGTGTCCAATGTGCCAGATCCGATGATCGCTGCGTAATAAGGTGGCTTGTCGATAGGGTGCATCGTGATGTTCTTGCTACTCTTCTCCGGCCATTCGATCCCGGCGGGCGGCATCATCGACCATTCCTTGTCGTAATCGAAATCTCCGCGTCCGAAATCCGGGTCCTTGCCGTCTTTGGCATATTCGTTGAATCTCTTCACGGTTTCTTTCAGATTCTTCTTGAAAGAGGGATCGAGAGAGAAACTCCCTGTGCTTCCCGCGATCTTCTTCAGGCGATCGGAAATCCTGTCCGCCAGAGCGTCAAGACCGTCCGCTACGATCAGATAGCTCGGCGAAGCATCCCCTTTGACCGGGAAAGGCGGGTGACCTTGCCACATGGTGGCTGTGCGCTCGTCAGCTATCAAGAATGTGAGCATGTTTCTGTATTCCGCTTTTTCTGAGTCCCAGTCAAAATGCCTTTTTCCTCTGTCGTTGTAGTTCCTCTTCTCATTAACGTATCTTTTCCCATACTTATTCACGAGGATCGAGCCGTCTCCCGGGATGAAGAAAACGGTTGTCAGGTTATCGGGATCTTCCAGATATAGTTCTGCAAGGCTGTCTGCTCTGAATGCGCCTCTGGTATTCCCGATCTTGGCACCAGCCCTGCCGGCGATGGATATGAAATCCCCCGTATTGGTGGGCACCGCGCATCCTCCGTATATGGGGCCAGATTGGAAATTCTGCATGAACTCCTTGTTGTGCGAATATCCGCCGGTCCCGAATATGACTCCCTGGCGGGCATAAAATCTCGTTCTCTCGTTCCCCGCGACCGCCTCCACTCCCACCACTTCCCCGTTCTTCTTGATGAGGTCAGTGGCGCGGCAGTAGGTGACGATGGTGATCCCGTTCGCATCAGCCCAGTCCTTGAAGCCTGCGATAAGGCCGAACCCCATCTTCCCCTTGTCATTCTCAGAGAAAAGGAGACGACCGCGTATGCCCTTGTTCTCGGGAAGGAACTCGGC
>DAXF01000034.1 GCA_002506255.1 Methanomassiliicoccaceae archaeon UBA367 | reverse complement strand
GTCGTCCCGGTCTTTAAAGCGTCTTCAGCCATATGATATACCTTCCAGAAATCTGACTCCCTCAAAAGGCAGCTGTCATTCGACTTCTGCGGAGAGCCTCATGCCGTTATGGCTTATAACCTTTTTCTTCCTAATTATTATGCTTTCCTCTTTCGGGGATAGTACAGCCATGTTATGATCGCACCCATAAGTGCCAGCACGGCGGTTACCAGGAATGTGGCACGACCCGCGCTGATGAAACTCGGATAGGTCGAGGGCAGCAGATTGTCTGTGCTTCCCATGAACACGGATATCATGAACATTGCTATCCCGAGAGCCACCATCATTCCCGACTGCCTCATTATCGCTATCACGGAAGCAGAGGCGCTGCTCTCCTCTCTTCCGCAGAGCCCCATCATCACGTTGGTGTTGGGCGCTCCGAAGAGCCCGTGGCATATCCCCATGAATGTCAGGGCGATCACGACCACAAACAGCGGCGTCCCTATGTCAAGGGTCGACAGGGTGAGAAGCCCGACGAATGCCGCCAGCATCCCTGCGGTCGGCAGTATGCGCCAGTCCAATCTGTCGCTGTACTTGCCGGCGAAAGGAGATATCAGCACCTGGAAGAGTGGCTGTACGAGCATCACCATGCCCGCTTCCGAGGCTGTCAGGGCGCCTACGCTCTGAAGATACAGGCTGACCATCATGACAACGGCATTCGCCGCAGCATAATTGAGGAAAAGAGATACGGAGGCTGATTTGTATCCCTTGTTGGAGAACATCGTGAGCCTGAGGGAGGGGTACTTCTCGGTCTTCTCTACATGTATGAAAAGAGGGAGAAGCGCAAGGCCCACGGCTATCAGCAACGCACTGGTCAGTGACGGGAGTGTGAACACCCCGTACATTATGAGGACGATCGATGTCCCGAAGACGATGGAGCCCTTGTAATCAAAGGGCTCCCCTTTGGATACCGGCGTGCCCTCCTTGAAATTGCTGAGCATTAACATGGCCGAAAGTGCCAGCGGCGTGATTATGTAGAATGTGCTCCTCCATCCCAATGCATCGGTGAGGACACCGCCCAGCATCGGTCCCGTAAGGGCGCCTAGATAGACGAACATCGTGCTGAGACCGAATGCTGTGCCTCTATTGCCCGGCGGATACACGTCAGTAAGCAGCGAGACGCTGGCAGTGAGTATGAATGACGTGCCTATGCCCATTGCTGACCTGAAAACCAACAGGGACAGGAAGTCCCACGATATCGAGGCCAGCAGGGAGAACACCAGGATCAGGGAAAGCCCGACGTAGACCACTCTCTTCTTGCCGCATATCTCTGAGAGCCTGGCCGCCGGGACAAGGAATATGACCGATGTCACGAAAAAGGTCGTGACTATCAGGCTCATGCTGTGGGCCCCAACGTTCAGATCGTTGCCCATCGACACAAGTGCCAGACTTACCATCATCCCCATCGCGGGCGATATGAATGCCATTATGCACGCAGCGGCCAATACCCTACGGCGAACATTCACGGGGTGATCCTGATACTCCATTGACGGCCAATCATGCTTCCCCGATATATTTCTGTTCTCAGACTCTTTAAAATATATGCTCGGTCATGTTTGAATGAGGAGGGTAGTGCGTAAGTCCATTCCTCGAGCATGCATAGATACCTAATCCTATGCACCTCAACTGCAAGATCAGGATGGCCGCACGTCAAGGCTCTCGCCCTTGCCCCCTCACTTCTTCTCGATACCGTGCACAAGATAAGCATACAGAAGCAGAGACAGCCCTATGCCTCCGGAGATCCCGGTTATCGCGAGAGAAGGCATGAAGGCTGCACCCAGGGATGCCTGGATCGCCCAATCGACTGCGACCGATGCTATGAGGATTAGCCCTCCGATCAGAGCGGGCCTCGCCCCCATGCCCTTCCGCAAAAGGAGCAGCAAAGCGCCTAATGCTATACCGGCAACAGCGAATGCGCATCTGGCACACAGAGGCATCTGCGATCCGTTCAGTATTACGGACCTGCCGTATTGCTGATGGCACAAGATGTCCCCCAAGGCATAGGTCACGTCAGGGAAGGATATGCCCCAATGATGGTCCATTATCCCTATCGCTCCGTCAAGATGGACGTAAGCGCCGTACGGAGCGCTGAAAGGTGCCACGAAAATCAGCGCCGCCAACGCCGCCGCGGCAATGAGCACCGCGGTGAGGATGCTCTCGATCTTCATGTCATATGATTCCCGGGGCGCTATAATTCTGTTTCCTCACACAGACATCTGCGAAAGCGCATAGAATATCATCAACGAAACGGGGATCATCAGGCCGAATCTGAACACTGTGTCCGGGCCCCCTCTGGAGGTCAGGGCGGGCGTCAGCACAGATATCAGGGCGGCCAGTATCACCAGGTATATCGGCAGGAGACCTGCGATCCCGGACATTCCCGAGGAACCTGTCATCTCCGATATGGGTGCCAGCATCATTATGCTCATCCCGAGTATCAGAGGGGCGAACACCGCCGCTGTACCTGTCATCATATCAAGGGTGCTCTTGAGCTTGTTCTCTATGCCCTTCCTTATCCCTTCCTGATCCTGGAGCTGATGGGCAACGCTGACTGCCAGTCTTCCGGATTCCCGCAGGTCCTTCTCGGACGCCCTTTGCACGTCCGCATACTTGGAGGCAAGGAAAGGAGATACCGGGGAAAGAGATGTGAATACAGCGGATGCCGTATCCCCTCTGCAAAGGACCATCTCCCTCGAAAGTGATTCCGCGATCGCGGCGCAATCCTTCCTGGCACTTAGGGATCCGACAATGGCGCTCTCGTAGTTCTCGCCGGATATCAGCCTGTTACCCAGGTCGAAGAGGGCATCCCTGAGCGATGCCTCCGATCTCCTCCTCTTGTATTCCGAAGCAACTTTGGGATATACCGCCGCCGCAGTCAGTGCACCGGCCAGCGCAAAAGGGAACGTTATGCATTCCGTGATCCCCATTCCGGAATCCATGCAAATGAAGACCAGAGGCACGGCCGCCAGGATCGGGAGGGCGTGTTTCCAGGGCTTATCTGCGGCATCGCCGACAAAGGGGTTCCTGTTCCTTATTGACATCACTGTGAAAGCCACCAGGGTCGGGATCAGGATCAACGTGACGAAGGCAACGGCCGCGGGGTCCAAGGCCATACCGCCGCCCATGCCCATCATCGGCATTATCGACACGAGTATCATGGGCAGCATTATTCCCAGGCCGAAGATCAGCATGCAGGGGGTGTTGAGTTTCGAGCTGTAGGACTCCCCCATCTGCCTTAACCCTGTCAGAACTGACTCCTCGGCATCGTTGATCATCTCCAATCTCTTTACGTTGTCAGATGTATCGGCGGCTGTCATGAGCATGTGAACCGCCCTTCTGAAAGATGATAGCTGAGAAGGAAGCGATGACAGAAGATCGAGAAGACCCTGTTTTATGCTGTCCGTCCTCCTGCAGTCCGCATCGCATACAACGACGGCAAAGAGGGATGCGATGTTCTTGGGCCCGTTAGCAGCGACCTCTCTTACGGCAGAGTCAATGGATCCGTTGGACCTTACCGAGACGGACATCATACCTATCACCGTAGGCGCCTCGTTCAGCAGGACCTCAGGCCTGTATCTGGTTTTACGCTCCGACATCGACATATAGACTGCTGCGGGCAGCAGACCCAAAGCGGGAATCGACCTCAACAGCACTTCGAAACCGTAGAGGTCCGTCAGAATCATCCCTATCGCCGTCGAAAGCACCCCTGCAATTATTGAGAACTGCTCTCTTGCGTTCATTCCCCCTCACCCCCGAATCTTGAGAACCGAAGCCTGAATGCCCCCATTATCTCATCGTAGGATGTTACACCGGAGGAAAGGTGCTTTGCCAGGAAATCGTTGGCCATAACTATCCATTCTGGACCGAGGAATCCTTCTCCGTACCTCTTGGACATCTCCGACAGGAACTCCCTCATGGCCGCCCTCACGGAGATCTCCTCGATCATCTCCGCCTCGGTTATCCCGATCTCTGACATTATCCTGCGTATCGCACCTGATGACGTGAGGCCTCCGGGAGACGACAGGTCCACGAACTCCCCCGGCTTAGCACCGGTGGCCACGGCCTCCGAGAGCCTCCTTATCTGCCTCTCCTCCCCTCTTCCTCTGAATGAGCCCATTGTGACCAGGAAGTCGGTGGCCATGAACGCTTCCGGGGGTATCCCCATATCGTGGACCACTCTGTCATAGACGGATCTGGCAGAATCGCCGTGTATCGTTCCCAGTATCGAACTGCCGGCACGTCCTGTCCTCATGCTCTGATAGAGGGTCCTTGCCTCATCCCCCCTTACCTCCCCGAGGGCTATGGCCGATTCTCCCAGTCTGAGAGACACTCTGAGAGCCTCGTCCGCTCTCTTCCTGGCGTCCCCCTCCATGCGGTCATCGATGAGCATGGACTGAACCTTGTACCCCATGGACCTCATCCTCTCCCCGGGAAGCTCCATGGTATCCTCTATGGTCAATATCCTCTGGGAGACCGGGAACTCGAAGAGCATGGCAGACAGCAGGGAGCTCTTACCTGAACCCCTGGCACCGCAGATCAGGAAAGTGGACCTGTTCTCCACGAGGAACGAGAGCAGACCTGCGGTATACGGATCGATGGACCCGTTTGCTATGAGGCGGGTGGTGGTCCAGGGCATCCTGGAATGCTTCCTTATCGCTACCGAGTCACCGTTGGGGCTGAGCGGGTATCCCACGACGGTGGCTCTCGCACTGCCGCCGTCCATATCCGTCTCCAATATCGGATTCGTCTCGCAATACAGCAGACCGCTCTCCCTCTTCAGAACGTTTATGAGATTCCTTATCTCCTTGGGCTCTGCCACCAGATTGGTCCTGCACCTGACATGGGCATTAAGGCCGCTGACCTGGTTCAGGGTTATGTGTATCCTGTTGTTCTCACAGGGCGCATCGATGAAGATGTCCTCTATGCGGGGGTCCCGCAACAGGACATCGAATATCCCCAGGCCCAATGTGTGCCTGTAGACCGTCTCACAGATGTCGGATACGAGTATTCCTGACACATCCTCTTCTGCCTTCTCTGATCTCTTCCTCAGGAAGGCCCCCGCCAAGGACATGACGGTCTGCCTGTCCATTCTCCCGCCTTTCTTCCTGTAAGTATCGCGAACGTGATCTATCGCCGCGGATACGGAATCACCTATGTCTCCGTGGTATGAGTACTCGTCAGGCATCACATTGTACTCTATCTCACCATCCTCTGTTCTCACGACGACTACCTTCCCGTCCGGCAGGTCGTAGGATTCAAGGACCTCCATCCCGGATATGTCACCGACCGCCCAGGTGTCCGCATATGCCGGTTTCCTCCTGACACAGCGCCTGCCTATCCTGGTCAGGCTATCAGATACCGTCGGCGTCTGGGAGCCCCTATCCAGACAGTCCGGCCTCTTCGGAGCGTCCTCGGAGAACTCGGATCCGCTGACTGGAAAATCGTTGTACGCAAGTATGTCCCCGCAGGCCCTTTCATCCATTATGCGGGTCATCCTCAAACCCCCACTACCCTGTACGCGGATTTGACTATGCCATCGGAGACCTCCTTGAGCATGGAATCGATCTTATCGATCGCCTTGTGGGTACGTATGTTGCAGGCAGCACATCTGTCATCATCCAATGGTGATGAGTCCAGAATCCTCCTGGCGGGACCAACGTCCATCTCGGGGAAGTTCGCCCAGATGTCCTTCATAAGGTTGTCCATGGAACTGGGGCACGTCAGGCATCTGCTTCCTCCGTTGCAAAATGCGTCCTTGGCCACAAGATCGATCCTTGACAGATCGCTCAGTATCCTGACCGCGTCTCCGGAGTACTCCTTGTCCATGCCCCTGTGCAGGATTATCCTCTCAGGTTCGCCTGAATCGATGACCTTGGCCCTCATGCATCGAAGGCAGCCCTCGCTGCCGTAGTCCGATTCACCTTCACAATCGTCGCACACGATACTCAGAACATTCGATTCCTTCTTCTCATCAGCCTTCCTTCGGAGGCCGAGCATCGATTTTAGATTCATGATAGAAAGAGTCCTTCAGACGTTCTATTAAAAAGAAACCGTACAGTTAGTCAGGAAGCCTTAATTACAGGTGCGCTGAATAGAAGCGCATGGAAATTCTTGCACCTGCGGGATCGCCCGAGGGATTGGTAGC
>DAXF01000059.1:3099-8599 GCA_002506255.1 Methanomassiliicoccaceae archaeon UBA367 | reverse complement strand
TCAGGGAGATGTTCGCGGATTTTAGGGAAGAGCGTCTCGAAGTGATGACCGAGACAACTCGCTACGGAGCAGAGAGGCGCAGGATAGAAGCGGTCTTCGTCAAACCGTAGGTGTTTTATCGGAGTCCCGTCAATACTGCGTTCATGAGATGCCCCAACTGCGGACATGAGAATCCGGAAGGGACCCTTTTCTGCGAGGAGTGCGACTGGAGGATAGACCAGGCCGTGCGTATGAAACTCGGCGTGAACTCTGTTTATCTGGCGTACATATCCATAGCGCTGGGAGCCGTTGCAGCCATAGCGTCCTTTGCCAGCTTCGGTATTGTCGGTGTAGCGCTTGGAGCCGTAGGCATGTTCCTGGGAGGATACTGCCTAACGGCCGTGCGCATGTCCGGTATAAAGGGGAAGGTGAAGACGACCCTGATGGTCATGGTGGCCGTTGCCATAATCCTCTCGATTTTCGGGTTCATATACGGTCTGACCGTTCTATGATCGGCGGGAGTTCCGGGCCATGTGCTCCATGAAGGCTTCGGAGTACAGGGACGGTTTTATTATGTGGCCCACGCCCGGTATCCGCATCCTGCGGCAACCGTCTATCTGATCTGCAAGCTCGTCCCCGAGCTTGGGCTCTACCATTATGTCGTCCAGGCCGTGGATGGATAGGGTCGGGGACCTTATCATCCTGGCCCTGGACCTTGTATCGAACTCGTCCAATGCGCTCAGCTGATGCAGGAGGCCGCTCACGTTGACATTCTTCGGAACGGATACGCTGCTGCCCTTGGATTCCTTCATTTCGAAGTACTCTGTGGTGAAGCAGAATGCGTTGATCATCATGCCTATGTAATCCGTATCGGCGCCCTCCGAAGCCGCTTTGACTATGCCGTTCATGAAGTAGCTGGACCTGGCCGGCCTTCTCATGTATGCGGACACGAGGGTCAGGCTCTGGGTGCGATCCGGGTTCTGTATCGCGAACTCCTGAGCTATATGGCCCCCCATGGACCATCCCAGGATGTGGGCCCTGTAGATCGAGAGATGGTCCAGGAGCGCTGAGACATCGTCGACCATATCCTGTCCCCTGAAAGGTCCGCCGTACTCAGTAGCGCCGGCTCCCCTGTTGTCAAGAACTATCACTCTGTGCCTCTTGGCGAGGACGGGAATCAGAGCATGATAGAAATTGATGTCGCCCCCGAATCCTCCGATGAGCACAACCGCCTCACCGTCCCCCTGGATGCTATAGCTAAGTTTTACACCGTTAACGTCTGCCGCAGGCATCTTATCGTCGAGACCCAAATGATGCCGTTATAATAATCTTGCCGATTCGCTGCATGTCTTGGCCGACTCATGCCATAAGCCTTTGTCTCCATAGGGAAGACGGCTCTTTTAGGCTAATGTTTTATCTTAAGAGCATAATTCCAAGTTTACAACGGAGATAGTAAATGGACAACACGGGCAAGCTTGGCTTAAGGGTGAAGAAATACAGAGAGGGCCTGGACCTTACCAGGGAGCAGCTATCTGCCAATACGGGCCTGAGCACCAAGTTCATAGAGGACGTGGAGGACGGCAAGGTCTACCCGCCGCTCGGCGCCATAATCAAGCTGTCCCGCGCCCTCGGTCAGAGGGTGGGTACGTTCATGGACGACCAGTACATCAAGGACCCAGTCATAGTGAAGCATGATGCCAGGGCCGAGGAGACATCGTCCCACAGGGGGGCTGAGGGCCATTACCGCTATTTCCCCCTCGGGAAAGGGAAGACCGACAGGCACATGGAGCCTCTCTTCATCAAGATCGAAGAGGACGAGGTCAAGGAGCTGTCGTCCCACGAGGGCGAGGAGTTCATAATCGTTGTCTCGGGGAAGGTACTGGTCAGATACGGCAAGGAGGACCATATACTCTCGAAGGGGGATACGGCCTACTACAACTCGGTGGTCCCGCATTTCATAGGCGCAGTCGACGGGCCGGCGGAGATATTCGCCGTGCTCTACGCACCGGACTGAGGTGAGCATCTTGGCATGCATTCCCCGCAAGGAGATAACGACTGACGAGAGGCTCGGAGACCTGCTCGACAAGTGCATAGCAAACTACCCGGACAACGATGCTCTGGTCTATGTGGACAGGGATTTCCGCCTCTCGTGGAAGGAGTTCGGCGAAGAGGTCGACAGGGTTGCCAAGGGCCTCATGGCCATGGGGGTGAAGAAAGGGGAGAAGATCGCGGTCTGGGCCACCAACGTGCCCGACTGGATCATCCTGATGTTCGCATCCGCAAGGATCGGGACCATATTCCTGACAATCAACACCAACTATCAGTCGAAGGAGCTGGATTACGTCCTGAAGCAGTCGGACATGGAGAACCTGGTCCTCATAGACGGAGTGAAGCATTCCGATTACGTAGGCATGGTTTATGATCTCGTTCCGGAGCTGAGGACCCAGCCGAGGGATTCCATTCACAGTGAGAAATACCCTCATTTGAAAAGGGTCATATTTATGGGTCCGGAGAAGCGCCGCGGCATGTACTCCATGGCGGAGGTCAAGTCCATGGCTGCGCAGACGACCGACCAAGAGTACGAGGAGAGGAAGGATTCCGTGGATGTGCACGATGTCACCATGATGCAGTACACATCCGGGACCACAGGTTTCCCCAAGGGCGTGATGCTCTCGCACTTCAACATAGCCAATGACGGTTATTGGATAGGGGCCAACATGAACTACGGGCCGGAGGACAGAGTATGCATCCCCGTTCCGCTGTTCCATTGCTTCGGATGCGTCCTGGGCGTAATGGCCTGCATCAATCACGGGTCCGCGATGGTTGTGTGCGAGTCCTTCGACCCGGTGATGGTGATGAACTCGGTGGAGACCGAGAGGTGCACGTCACTCTACGGCGTTCCCACGATGTTCATAATGATAATGAATCACAAGCTCTTTCCCAAATTCGATTTCTCCAGCCTCAGGACCGGCATAATGGCCGGTTCACCCTGTCCCATCAAGACAATGGAGGAGGCTGTGGAGAAGCTCAACATGAGCGAGGTTACGATAGTGTACGGTCTGACGGAATCCTCACCGGGAATGACTCAGACAAGGTACGACGAGCCATCCCTCGAGAGGAAGTGCAGCACCGTTGGGAAGACCCTCCAGGGCATAGAGACAGCAATACTTAATCCCGAGACGAATGAGATCTGCGCTGCAAATGAGGTGGGGGAGTTCTGCTGTCGCGGATACAATGTGATGAAAGGCTACTACAAGATGCCAGAGGAGACCGCGAAGGCCATAGACAAGGACGGGTGGCTCCATTCCGGGGACCTGGGCCTCAAGGACGAGGAGGGGTATTTCAAGGTCACGGGCAGGATAAAGGACATGATCATCCGCGGCGGGGAGAACGTTTCCCCCAAGGAGGTCGAGGACTACATTTACAACATGCCTGGCGTGAGGGATGTGCAGGTCGTCGGCGTACCCAGCGTGAAGTACGGAGAGCAGCCCGGGGCGTTCATTATAAAGAAGGAAGGCGTCGACATAACGGAGCAGGACGTCATGGAATTCTGCAAAGGGAAGATCGCATGGTACAAGACGCCCAAGTACGTCGCGTTCCTTGACGAATACCCTATGACCGCCAGCGGGAAGATCATGAAGTTCAAGCTCAGAGAGTTGGCCCACGAGCTGTGGCCGGATGCATGAGGTGGAAAATATGAAAGTAGCGGCATTCAATTGCAGTCCCCATAAGGACGGGAATACGGCCCGCATGTTAAGGGCCGTTCTGGAGGTATTGGAATCGGAAGGAATAGAGACAGAGTTCATCCAGGTCGGAGGAAGATTGCTCCAGGGATGCACTGCCTGCGGAACTTGCAAGCGGGACAAGAATCTCAGATGTTCTCTTCCGGATGACGGGATGAACGAGTTCGCGGAGAAGATGACCTCCGCAGACGGCGTGATAATAGGTTCTCCCACATTCTATTCCGACCTCACGACCGAGGCGAAAGCGCTAATCGACAGGGTTGGGTACATGAACGGCGGTGCCGGGAACCGTCTTTGGAGAAAAGTCGGTGCATCAGTGTCCCCTGCCAGGCGCGCAGGCTCCACGCACACTCTGGACAGCATCAATCACTTTTTCATGATCAATGAGATGGTAGTCGTCAGCTCTTCCTATTGGAACATGAGCTTGGCACGTCTGCCGGGAGATTTTGAGAAAGACGAAGAGGGTATCCGCACAATGCAGAATCTGGGCAAGAACATGGCCTGGGTCCTGAAGAAGCTGGGGAACTGAAGATGGCCGTTCCCAAGAAGAAGATGCTTTTCGTCATAATGGACGGAATGGGGGACAGAGGATGCCCGGAACTTGGCGGTAGGACCCCGCTGCAGGCCGTAGACACGCCTAATATCGATTGGTTCGTGTCAAACGGCAACTCCGGCATAATGGATGTCATATCCCCGGGAATAAGGCCGGGAAGCGACACCGCCCACCTTTCTCTTCTTGGGTATAATGCCAAAGAGGTGTATACCGGACGCGGACCCTTCGAGGCCGCCGGGATAGGACTGATCGGCAAGAGAGGGGACGTTGCATTCAGATGCAATTTCGGTACCGTTGATTCAGACCTCAACATTCTGGACCGCCGTGCCGGGCGCATAAAGGCCCCGGACACGACGGAGCTCGTGAGGTCTCTGTCAGGCATAGTGATCAAGGGAGTGGAGGTCGTTGTAAAAGAGGGGACGGAGCACAGGGCGGCCCTGCTTCTCAGGGGCCCCGGCCTGAGCTCCAAGGTCACGGATGCGGACCCTCACGATAATGCCCGGATATTGGACTCCGAACCGTTAGTGCCCGAGGCGGCTCTCACGGCGGAAGTTGTGAATGAGTTCGTTAGGCTTTCCTATGAGCGGATGAAGGACCATCCCGTCAACAAGAAGAGGAGAGAGGCCGGACTTCCGGAGGCGAATATATTGTTGCCAAGGGGCGCCGGGTCCTTCCCCGATATAGATCCGTTCCCTCAGGTCAACGGCATTTCCGGGGCCTGTGTGGCAGGTGTAGGCATGATCAAGGGCATATGCGGGGTATGCGGCCTCGATGTCATAGACCTCCCTCCGGCATGTACGGGGGGATCAGATACGAATATGATACTGAAGACCCAGATCGCGTTGGAGACCTTAGAGGATCATGATTTCGTATTGATGAACTTCAAGGCCCCGGACGTCTGCGGTCACGATATGCTGTATGCTAAGAAGATGGATGTCATCAGGAAAGTGGATGCGGCGGCGAAGTATCTGAGGGAGAACATGCCCGAGGATCTCGTCGTGGTTTTCACGGCCGACCACAGCACTCCTTCGACCACAGGGGACCATACCGGGGACCCGGTGCCTCTGACGATCTATACTGACGGTATGATAAAGGATGATGCCGAGGAGTACAGCGAGTACGGCTGCGCGAAGGGCCGCTTGGGACGCATAAGAGGACATGATCTCCTGCCGATATGCATGGATCTTGCCAACAGATCCGAGAAGTTCGGCGCCTAATATATGCA
>DAXF01000059.1:2437-2938 GCA_002506255.1 Methanomassiliicoccaceae archaeon UBA367 | reverse complement strand
TCGGTGCCTAATATATGCATACGATGACCCTCAGGGGGCCGCCGGCCGTGGCATACTCCGCCTCATAGTATGATGATACCTGGCAACCTCCCCCGCCCACAGTCAATATCTTACCGCCGAATTCCATCTCCACTAAGAACGAGTTGTGCCTTGGTATGAGATCCCTCATCACCTTCTCAGTATACTCTTTCGCCTTTGTCAGATTCCCGGAGTTTATGCAGGCGGCCAATATATCGCATATTGGCACAGAATGATTGTCATCCGTAGGGTAGAGATCAGATGCTCTGAGTTCTGCGGAGAAGAAGCTCTCCGTCACATCCTTGGACGTTATCGTCTCCGGCTCCTCAAATGATGCGTATGCGAACAGCCCTGCGGATACGAGCACCATTACGGAAAGGAAGACCATCGCATCCAGTGAGGAAAGCATCCCCTTCCTGTTGCGTATCAGAGCCATACAGCCACCTCGTATACCACAGGTACGCTCCTGCCCTTATCATCCTT
>DAXF01000059.1:0-2287 GCA_002506255.1 Methanomassiliicoccaceae archaeon UBA367 | reverse complement strand
CTCCTGCCCTTATCATCCTTCAGTAGAATGCTGCCTGTTTCGCACAGTACATCTCCTTCAGAGGGAGTGCCTGCCGTTCTCTCGTAAACCTCGCCCCCTCCTGCGACATGGGCCCGGAGCCTTATGCAGGAGAATCCCGCGAAGTCCATCTGCATTTCCATATCATAGGAGACATCGCCCACAACAGCTCCGTCAGAAACCGATAGCTTATCCAGATAATCCGTCCTTATCTCCGGGATACTCTGTTCCTGAGAACCAGCTGTCGCGATCACGCCCAAGAACATCGACAATGCCACAGTCACGATCATCATCGCTGCGATGGCTTCCATGAAGCCACCCTCGGCGTTCTTGCCCATTCTCATGATATTAAAGACGCCGCGATGAGGCTATTAAAGAAAGGAGCTACAGTTAGAGGTTACACCCCGCGAAGGTAATGTCCTGTGTTAAGGGTACCTCCGCATAGGCGTCTTATCTCCTCTGTCCGCCCCGTATCCCTTCTGCGGAATGCGGAGGCAACCTCTGACGCCAGCTTCACCGGCCTCTTCCTGAGGTCTATGCCCAGGGAATCCACGCCGTAGCGTTCCAGCTCTCCGACACGGTCAAGGAGCATAGTGTCCGATGAGTTGAGTATCCGGGCTCCCGTGCCGTCCCTGTATAAAGGGAACTCATATTCCCTCTCATCCTTGAGAACGCATTGTGCCAGATGAGGGTCTCTGGTGAACATGAGCTCTGTTCTGCCGAACACCATCTGCTCAACTCTCCCGGGATAGTACTGAATCGTCTCTCTGATCTCGTTGCGGGTCATCTCTACCGACAGAGTCGTCTGATAAAGGGAGTCCGGGAAGGCGGAATTGAACATATTGAGGATGTAGCTGCCATAGATCCTTCTTCCTTTGTAAGCTTGGATCTGTCCGGGATTGTGCACCATCACAGGATATTCGCCGGCGTCGGATACGAAAGGCTCGAAGCGGGGAAGGACTCTTACGAATTCCTTCCCGGCGTTAGTGCATGCCTCTTCCGCTTCCCTGATCCCTTCGCCGTCATAGTATATCCTGTCCGCATACGGCAGAACTGCATCCAGAACCTTCATTGAAGATACGTAGGCTGAGATATCGGCCTTCTTAGTCTGACGCTCGGCCTTGGGCATGCTGAACCCGGGCGCCCCCCTCCTGACCTTGCCGCCTGAGAGCCTCGGGGCCCTGCCTATCAGATTCTTTATCTCGTCCAGTCTGGGATCGTACGTGCGGTAAACATCATATACGCCGTCAGGTATGGCGAAGGGCGCTACGGCCCAGTTGTGGTCAGCTACTTTGAAGCCTCCCACTTTGGTATCGGATTTGAAGAGGGATATCCCGTCTTTGAAATTTATATCGGTGCCCTTTATGGGGAATTTCTTATTCCTCACCTCGAAAGAGCCCATGAAAAGGCCTCTGTTGTCCGGGTAAGATGATTGCACAAGAGAATCCATACCTCCCAGGTAACCTTGGCAGAATCCTCTGTTGAACACGGTCTTCAGAAGCGAGATGGTATCGTCAAGCTCCTCTCCGGCCATACCTTTGTTGGCCATGGAATAGGCTTTGGAGGAAAGATAAGCGTAAGCAGGGCTTCTCATGCGACCCTCTATCTTAAGAGAGGTTACACCTGCGCTCCTGAGCCTCTCTATGGCCTCCATTCCGTAGATGTCGGCGTTGCTGAGGAAGTATCCGTCGCCTTCCGGCAGACGGTACTTCTTCCTGCAGGGCTGGGCGCATTCGCCTCTGTTGCCGCTCCTGCCGCCGACGATGCTCGAGAAAAGGCATCCTCCGGACATGGAGTAGCACATGGCTCCCTGTATGAAGACCTCCGTCTCCACGGGAGAGTCCCTGACGATCTCCTCTATCTCGTCCAGGGTCAGCTCCCTTGCCAATATCGCACGGCTTATACCGTTATCCGCGCACCATTGGAGTCCTTCTTTGGAATGTATCCCCATCTGAGTGGAGGCGTGCTTCGCAATCGGTATGTGCTTGATGGAATTCAAAAGACCCAGATCCTGAATTATAACAGCATCTGCGCCGATATCCTTGAGGAACTGCACATAGGAGACAGCGGCCCCCATCTCGGAATTCCTGATTATGGTGTTTACGGTGACGTTCACTTTGACACCGTGCCTGTGGGCATAGTCTATGGCGCCCTCCATCTCCGCATCGGTGAAATTCTTTGCGAAAGCTCTGGCCCCGAAACTGGGGCCTCCCATGTAGACGGCATCGCATCCGCCCTTTATTGCCGCTACCAATCCCTCGGGCGATCC
>DAXF01000049.1:3864-5290 GCA_002506255.1 Methanomassiliicoccaceae archaeon UBA367 | reverse complement strand
GACGAGATGGAGAGACGCAGGCATTACGAAGGCGTTCTGAGGCATATCGCATTGACTTTCGGGTTCAGGGAGATCGCGACACCGATATTCGAGGAAACGGAGCTCTTCGTCCTGAGGTCCGGACCTAACATCCTGAACGAGCTTTATGCATTCAAGGACAAGGGCGACAGAGATATCGCCTTACGTCCGGAGATGACGGCGCCGGCGATACGGATGTTCGTCAACGGAATGAGTAACGAGCCGAAGCCCATCAAGATGTTCTACTTCGGCCAGTGCTTCCGGTATGAGAGGCCTCAGAGCGGCAGGTACCGTGAGTTCTATCAGTTCGGAGCAGAGTTAATTGGGAATAAGAATCCCGAGTCAGATGCGGAGATAATCGCTCTCGCGGCATCGATGATCGAGGCACTGGGCCTTCATGATTACAGAATAAGGATAGGCCACATAGGCGTTCTGAGGCAGAAACTCGCCGACACAGGCGTTCCCAAGGAAAGAACAGCGGAAATCCTTCAGAAACTCGATAAGAAACTATACGACGAGGCTGAGCCAATGCTCATCGGCATGGGAGTTTCCGACCTTGCAAGGCAGGAGATATTCGACCTCACTGAAACGGTCGGAGGCAAAGAAGTCCTCTCGGAAGTACCGGGTGAAGCGGGTGAATATCTGCGTTCCGTGGTCGATATCCTCGAAAGAATGGGCGTCCGGGACATAGACATAGATCTGGGGGTCGTCAGGGGACTGGACTACTATACCGGAATGGTATTCGAGGCCGAGGCTCCTGTATTGGGTGCGGAGAAGCAGATCTGTGGCGGAGGATCATATACGCTGTCGGAGCTTTTCGGCGGGGAACAGGTGTTCTCCACCGGTTTCGCCATAGGATTTGACCGTATATTGCTGGCTATGGAGAAGGAGAGCATCGAGTACGAGCCGAAGGGCATCAATGCGTATGTGGTCCCGACCTCTGACACGGTCAGAGGAGAAGCCTATTCCGTGGTCTCGATGCTCAGGGATGCGGGCATATCTTCCGATATAGATCTGATGGGGAGGAAGATGGCCAAGGCCATGAAGCACGCTTCCGCCGTCAGGGCGGAGAATGTGGTGATCGTAGGAGAGAAGGAACTGTCAGAGGATTCCGTAACGGTAAGGGACATGTCCTCCGGGGAGCAGAACCTGGTCAGGATATCGGAGCTCGTCCGTTTCCTGTCCTGATGTCAAGTTCGATATTCAGGAGCGCATCCGCCCTGGAGATCATCGGATCTTCCCGCCTCACGTGGATAATGGAAGGATTCCTAATCTGGGATATCAGGGAAACCGCGTCGCGGTGAAGGCCCTTCATGCTCTCAGACCTCACTTTGTACTCCCCCCTCATCTGCTTGACCACAAGCTCGGAATCCATGACGAACTCCACGTGATCGTCACCGATCCTGAT
>DAXF01000049.1:0-3601 GCA_002506255.1 Methanomassiliicoccaceae archaeon UBA367 | reverse complement strand
AATTCGGTGATCTCACGGATTATGCTCCCGTCCCTGGTCACGATGACGGCGCAGGCTGACGGTCCGGGATTCCCTCTGGCACCCCCGTCCGAGTAGATGCGCAGCATCGTTACGTCCTCACGGGTCTGTTGTTCCTGTCAACCTTGACCACGCTTGTATCGATGATCCCGTCAGAGAGCTCGAATCCCATTATTATGATGAGATCCCCGACATCACAAAGGTGGGCGGCGGCTCCGTTGATACAGATGACCCCGGAACCGGCAGGCCCGGCTATGGTGTAGGTCTCAAAGCGGTTGCCGTTGTTGACATCGGCTATCAGCACCTTCTCCCCGGGCAGGATCCCGGCCATCTCCATCAGCTCTGCGTCCACTGTGATGCTTCCCTCGTAATCCAAACGCGTCTCCGTGACGGTGGCCCTGTGTATCTTGCTTCGGAGCATCCAACGCATAATGGGTCTATATGCCCCCATATAATCAAACTTTCTTCTCTACGAAAAAGTCGAGTATGCGATTTCTCAGGAATCGTTGATATAGAGTAACACGATTTTACTATAACTTATGCTAAGTGATATATACGGTGCGAAAAATATCAGTGCTGATACCAATGAAAAGATCTAAAGCATTGACACTGGCAGTTATCCTTGCAGCTATGATGATGGTTGCAGTGCCTTTTTTCAGCAGCGAGAGTACTGAAGCAGAGACAATATCGGTAACAGACCCATATGGAAACACAGCGGAGTTCGATGCCCCCGTTAATAAGATAGTCACGCTGGGATTCGGTCTCACCCTTACAGTGATAGATGCGGGATGCAAAGATAAGATATTGGCAGTGGATAAGTATTCGGTCTACGCATATAATAAAAATTCAAAGGTCAAGGATCTTACTGCTAACCCCATAGGATCTGTATATGCCAGTGATGCGGATTTGGTTGTAGCGAATATGATACAATTCAGAAACATTGGATTATTCAATACAGACACAGATGTTCTGGTGATGAATTTCTCTTCTGCCGCAATCGCACCCAATGGTCTTGTTGACAGACTTCAAGCGGAAGGTATAAAGACCCTGTGCTACGGGGCATCAGCATACACATATGATTCCGTGGTCCAGGCAGTATCCGATGTGGTCAGATTGGTAGGAGGCAATGCTTCCATTGCGGAGAGGATGGTCGATGTCAAAGCCAGCGTGTCTGCGAGAGGGGCAGACCTTGCAGAAGATGAAAAACCTAAGGCGATGTATGTCAGTGACAGCTCCGGAACGATAAGAGTGTACAACACAGGAGTCGCTGCGGACATGATCCTATTAGCCAATGGGATGAATGTTGGAAATAACGGCTCAGGTGCTTCCCACGTAGAAGAAGTATCCTTTATACTGCAAGCAGCACCGGATGTTATATTCATGGATGGAAATTACCCCCTGACTGAAGAACAGTTCAAGGAGAAACTGGGCACAGACAGCATAAAGGTCGTTAAGCTTGAGAAGGAATGGAATTCCTATGGCCCTTCAACCGCTGACGGACTCGAAGCTATCTCCGAGGCCCTTTATGGCCCCATGCCGGAAGGCGGTTCCATCTTGGGGGATTTGAGCATCACAACCGTGGCCGTTGCCGGCGGGGCAGTTATCGTGGTGATCATAGTTGCAGCCTTCTTCCTGTCAAGAAGAGGCTAAGTCTTTTTATTAAACCACTTACCTCCTCAGGGGAATCAGATGATGAAAAATGGCAGGAACGCAAGGATTTGGCTGATTGTAGGAGTACTGATTCTGGCGCTCATTGCCATATCATATCTTGAACTCAGCTGGGCACCCAGGAAGCTCACTGCGTCTGAAGTTTGGGCAGTGATCGTCGGAAGCGACGTCACTTTCAATGACGTCATAGTTCTGAAAATAAACGCTCCGAGAGTGGCTTTGGGTTTCTTCGTCGGCGGAGCATTGGGGGTGGCAGGTGCGGTTATGCAGGCCATGTTCAGAAATCCAATGGCATCCCCTTACATACTGGGTCTTTCATCCGGAGCCTCCCTGGGCGCTGCAATAGCCATGCTATTCACGATATCCTTCATACCCTATCTGATAGCAGTTCCTTTGCTGGCGTTCGTCTTCTGCATGATGACCATGTTCTTTGTCTACTCTGTAGCGAGAGTAGGTTCAGAAACCCATATGGAGACTCTGCTTCTGGCGGGCATAGCGATAAGCGCTCTTTTGCAGGCAATGGTCTCTCTCCTCACATTCATTGCCGGGGATAAACTGGATTCTGTGGTCTTCTGGGGGATGGGCAGCCTGTCAGGTTCCACATGGAACGAGATATTCGCGATAATTCCGATAATCTCTCTGAGCTTCGTGATAATGGCGGCATATGCCAAGGATCTCAATGCGATGATGATGGGCGATGTGCATGCTATGGATCTGGGCGTGGATGTCAAGAAAGTGAGATTGATATTATTGATAGCATCATCCCTGATAACCGCGGCGGCCGTGTGCTTCGCCGGGACGATAGGGTTCGTAGGGCTAATAATACCTCATATATTGAGGATACTGACAGGCCCGGATAACCGTTCCCTTATACCATTGTCCTTTTTGGCAGGAGGAGTATATCTTATATTATGTGACTATCTGGCACATGTAATTTACCCCAGCATGGGCGTTCTGCCCATCGGAGTTATAACGGCGCTAATAGGTGCTCCGTATTTCGTATATCTTCTTAGGAGAAGGAAGACGGAAATGGGGTGGTGAATCTGAAGATAAAGGATCTGTCTTTCAATTATCGCAACAAGCCCGTCATAGAGGGTATCGATTTTGAAATAGAAGAGGGGGAAGTAATAGGCATACTCGGTCCGAACGGTTGCGGTAAGACCACGCTTCTTCGCAATCTGAATAAGAATCTGAGTCCGAAATCCGGCTGTGTGATGTTGGAGAGGACGGACCTGAAGGACATGGAGAAGAAGGAGATAGCGAAGGTCATCGCGTCCATACCTCAAAGCAACGAGATAAAATTCGCATTCTCAGTTAGAGAAATAGTTGCCATGGGCCGTATGCCGTTCCAGGAATTCCTTCAGGGAGAATCCAGAAGGGACATGGAGATCGTGGAGGATGCCATGGAAAAGACCGGGATAAGCCATATGGCCGATCGTTACGTCAGTACCATGAGCGGAGGGGAACGTCAGAAGGTGATAATCGCAAGAGCCCTTGCTCAGACTCCTAAGATCCTCCTTATGGACGAGCCCACTTTACATCTGGACATAAGTGCTCAGTTTGACGTTTTGAATATGGTCCACAAGCTGTCGCGGGAACAGAGACTCACGGTGGTCATAGTATCCCACGATCTGCCGATGGCGGCCAGATATTGTGACCGTATAGTCATGATCCATAATCACAAAGTACATGCGATAGGGAAGACGGAAGACGTCCTCACTAAAGATAACATGAAGGTTGTTTTCGGAGTGGAGGCCGATACGGTCAGAGACCCAGATACCGGCAAGATCTTCGTAAGGCTCTTCGATTCCTGTACAAATTCAGAAAAAAGAACCTGAGCGCCCTGGCCGGAATTCGAATCCGGGTCGAAGCCTCGACAGGGCTTCATGATAGGCCGCTACACTACCAGGGCAGG
>DAXF01000018.1:988-5726 GCA_002506255.1 Methanomassiliicoccaceae archaeon UBA367 | reverse complement strand
TTTCGAACGATTCCTCATTCTTCGTTCTGCGGGCAAGCTTTATCACTGCACCCTCTTATGATATCTCCATGAGAGTCACGATCCTAGGTGTTGAGAACGGCATCCTGGACGACAGATTCGGCTCCAAAGGGTCGGATTTCAGAGGAGATATGCCGACCAGGTCCTTCGATTTCCTGGTTGAGGACGTTCCTCCCGAGACCGTATGCCTTGCAGGGATATTCGACGATCCGGATTCGGTCCCGGTCAGCGGTTTCATTTGGATACACTGGTGCTTCGCCAATCTGAAAGAGCACGGGATGAAGGAGAACGCCAGCCATACCGGCGGGGACTTCGTTCAGGGAACGAATAGCTGGCACAGTGCCTTGGATGACTTTTCGAGAAAAGAAGCAACAGGATATGGCGGACCGTGTCCCCCTGATTCGGAGCACGAATACAGATTCAGGGTCTTCGCCCTCTCTTCACTATTGGACATTGAGGACGGTTTCTATCTTAACGAGCTTTTGAAAAAGATAAGAGGGAAAGTACTGGCACATGCCTCCGCATATGCCGGGTACTCTCCGAGGGTTTGATCAGATCTCTCTGCGCCTCATGAGAAGATACGATATCGCAAGCGTCACGACACCCCAGACCACGGCCACGCCTGTTGCCTTTAGCGGATCGTAACCCTGGTCAAAATACGGGATGCCCATCATCATCACGATGCCTGGATCTATCACATTTGTGCCGTTGATGACGGCATTTGCGATATGGCCGTATACATAGTCTAAAATGTACCAGGCTTCAATCTCAAATGCAGAAAGCATACCGTATATTATACCTGTAATCAGGAACAAAAAGAAGAATGTCAGGATGGCTGCCGTACCGCCCTTCTTGACCAGAGAGCTAAACATCATAGCCACCCCTGTGGCTGCGAATACGTAGAGTACTGCGAAGGCCAAGGACAGTAAGACATTTGGAGGGATAGCCTGTGTATAAGCGAAAACTGCTAGAATAGACAGCAGATAATATAACACCATTGCCGCTATGCCGAGCATCAATGCCGCAAATAGCTTCCCCAGGAATATTGGCCATTTCTTTATTGGCCTGGTGAATACCACCAGTGCAGTTCGCTCCTCATATTCTGAAGATATTGCACCGGATGCGAACATGGCCACGATTATGACAACCAACATGTAAGCGAACTGTGAGTAGCCATAGAAATGCTCCTCAGCAGTCATGCTCTCATTGAACAGGATGGGCAATGCGGTGATCAGACCCCATACCAAAAGCAGGATCAGACCTACTAATATTATCTTCTTGCCACGCACATATTTTACGAGCTCGTTCTTTGCGACTATGTATGCCTGTCTGAGATCATCTGACATTGTTATCACCTCGACTCCTTTATTATGTCCAAGTATCTGTCCTCGAGGGTGTTACCGCTCTGAGCCAGACTGTATATCCCTATGTCGAGGGACACGACTTCCTTCATCAGCTGAGCCTGAGCTTCGCGGTCACCGTCCAGGTGGACCGTGATCTCATTGCCCTGAACGGCAACGTCGGATATCTTATTGATATCCCTGAGCTTCGAAACTGCCTCTTCGATATTCCCGACGGTCTTGAGGACGACCTTCCTGCCGGAACTGAACATGACCTTTTCCAGTTCATCGTGCAGTAGCAGCTTGCCGTGGTTTATCATCGCAACGCGGTCGCACAGATCGCTGACCTCATACAGCATGTGGGAGCTCATCAGCACGGTGAGATCCCTTTTGCCGTTCCTGATACCTTTGAGGATCTGCCTCATCTCCGCGGTCCCCCTGGGGTCCAGGCCGGATGTGGGCTCGTCAAGTATTATGACGCTGGGGTTATCAAGGAGCGCCTGCCCTATGGCTATCCTCTGCTTCATCCCCTTGGAGAAGGTACCTATCCTGTTGTCCTTCCATTCCGTCATCTTGACCTCTTCAAGGATCTCGTCAGTCTGGGTCTTTATGGATTCCGAGCTCATGCCTATGATCTCGCCTATGTAGCGGAAGGTCTCCGCAGGCGTCAGATAGGAATAGAACTCTGGGGTCTCAACCACAGTGCCGGTGCCTCTGAGGGCCTCCTTGGGATTGGCGTTTACGTCGATTCCGTTGATGAAGGCGTTGCCTCCGGTAGCCTTCGTGAGGTTGGTGAGTATCTTGAGCGTCGTGCTCTTCCCCGCACCGTTGGGCCCGAGGAAGCCTGTGAAACTATTCTTCTCGATATTGAGATTCAAATCGTCCACGGCGACGAAGCTCCCATAGGCTTTTCTCAAGCCGCGTATTTCTATTGGGTAACCGTTAGACATGTTTATCGACTCACTATTAGCGCATGCTTAAAATACGTTTTTATGAACACCGGCGACATGCCCGTCCTTTGTTGTCCGAATATCATGCCTCAAGTATCGAAAACAGGCTCTCCTTTGCAAATGTATATAAATACCCTTTAAATACCCTCTTAAAGGTGATCCGATGTCAAAAATGAATATTGAGAACGTTGTAGCCTCCACCTCCCTGGAGCAGGAACTTGACCTTAACGCCATCGAGGATGCCCTCGACGGAGCGGAATACAACCCTCAGCAGTTCCCCGGGCTCGTCTACAGGCTCAAAGAGCCCAAGACCGCGACTCTGCTTTTCAGAAGCGGTAAGGTCGTCTGCACCGGCGCCAAGAGCTATCTGGAAGTCAAAGCAGCGATAAAGAAGGTCAAAGAGGACCTCAAGAAGGCCAATATCTTCATCACTGTCGACCCCAAGATCGAGGTGCAGAACATTGTCGCGTCTGCGGACCTTGGGCAGGAGATCAACCTCAACACCGTGGCCATCACCCTCGGTCTCGAGAAAGTCGAGTACGAGCCTGAGCAGTTCCCGGGCCTGGTCTACAGGCTGGATGACCCCAAGGTGGTCGTTCTGCTCTTCGGATCCGGAAAGATGGTCTGCACAGGGGCGAAGATACCCCCAGACGTTGTACGCGCCGTTGACAAGATAGCCGAGGAACTCAGGGCAGTCGGTCTGATGTCCTGATCCTGCTCCTTACGGAGGGAAGCGCATGATCGGGGACGGCATAGCGGGCCTCGTGGGCAACACACCGGTAGTTGAACTGAGAAAGCTGGCGGCCGGTCTGCCTTCCAAGGTCCTTGTAAAAATAGAGGGCACCAACCCGAGCGGTTCCGTGAAGGACCGGGCCGCCCTGTCGATGCTCAGGGACGCAGAGGCCAAAGGCCTGCTGCGACCGGGAGGGACGATAATCGAACCTACCTCCGGCAACATGGGAATAAGTCTTTCCATGATGGCTGCGGCCGAAGGATATCGGGCGGTCATCGTTATGCCAGATACCATGAGTGTCGAGCGCATAAGTATGATGAGGGCTTACGGGGCAGAGGTCATTCTTACCCCGGGAGCGAACGGCATGTCCGGGTCCGTTGAGAAGGCGAGGGAGATCGCCGGGAAGGAGAACGGCCTTATACTGGAGCAGTTCAGGAATCCGGCCAACGCAAAGGCTCATGTGACCGGCACTGCGAAGGAGATACTTGAGCAGGTACCAGACGTCTACGCGGTAATCGCAGGCATAGGTACCGGAGGCACCGCATCCGGCATAGGCGAGGGTTTGAGGCTCTACGGATCCAAAGCCTTCGTGATCGGCGTGGAACCTGCCGAGAGCCCGATGATAACCCAGGGCGTGCACGGGACGCACGGCATACAGGGAATAGGGGCGAACTTCGTTCCCGAGAACTATCATCACGAATATGTCAAAGCTATCGTGACCGTCTCAACGGAGGATGCCGTGGATACGGCAGTGAGGCTGGCGAAGAACGAGGGCATATTCGCCGGGATATCATCAGGTGCCGCCGTGCATGCAGCACTTGATCTGGCTGCAGAGGTCAAAGGTAAGAGGATATTGGCCATCCTGCCGGACCGCGGAGACAGGTATATAAGTACGGGGATGTTCGAATGAATGATATGAAAATACTCCCTGAGGACCTGGCCGCAGTGATGGAACACGATCCCGCCATCATCGACGAAGAGGATGCCGTCAATTTCCACACCGGGCTGCACGCTGTAGCGATGTACAGGGAGAGCCACGAGCTTTGGCTGCAGGGCAAGCAAAAGGAGGCTCGGGCCATAAACTACAAGGCGCACATGCTTACGGGAGCGGACATACACCCCGGAGCAACAATAGGCAAATCCTTCTTCATAGACCATGCGACCGGCGTGGTCGTAGGCGAGACCGCCGTGATCGGAGATCATGTCATGATATACCAGGGTGTGACACTGGGCGGCGTCTCCACCAGCAAGGGCAAGAGGCATCCCACCATAGGGAATAACGTAGTCATAGGCGCCAACGCCACGGTATTGGGCAACATAAGAATAGGGAACAACGTCCGCATAGGGGCAGGTTCCGTAGTTGTCAAGGATGTGCCAGATGACTGCACTGTCGTAGGCGTACCGGGAAAGATAACGAAGCGCAAGGGCGTCTGCGTGGACACGGAGCTGAGGCACGACGATCTTCCAGACCCTGTTAAGGAGAAGTTCTCCGAGCTTGAGAAGGAGATCAGAGAGCTCAAGAAACGGCTAGAGCACCTTGAGAGATAACCTCTGAGTATGGTCTCCGAGCACAGTTTATAAACCGATAGTGAATGTCCGAATGCGACCATGTCTCTGAAGATACATAACACGCTGACCGGTAAGAAAGAAGATTTCGTCCCTATAGAGAAGGGGAAGGTCAAGATCTACGTGTGCGG
>DAXF01000018.1:0-800 GCA_002506255.1 Methanomassiliicoccaceae archaeon UBA367 | reverse complement strand
AAGGTCAAGATCTACGTGTGCGGCGTCACCGTCTACGATGACATACACATGGGCCACGCCCGCAGCATGATCGTCTTCGACATGGTGGTCAAGTACCTCAGATATTCCGGGTACGAGGTCACGCACATAACTAACTTCACAGATGTCGATGATAAGATAATCAACAGAGCCAGCGAATCTGGAATACCTCCTCTGGAGCTTTCCGCCAGATACATCGAGGAGTACTTCAGGGACTCTGAGTCCCTGGGAATCGGCAAAGCTGATATGTATCCGAAGGCAAGCGAGAGCATGGACGACATAATCTCAATGGTCAGGGAGATAATGGACAACGGCTTCGCATACAAGGCGAATGATGGCAGCGTCTACTTCTCCGTCAGGAAAGTGAAGGACTACGGCCGCCTTACCCACAGGAACCTTGATGATATGGAATCGTCCGGCAGGATAGCCGAGGACCCCATGAAAAAGGACCAGATGGATTTCGCCATATGGAAGAGCGCTAAGCCCGGAGAGATCTCCTGGGACTCTCCCTGGGGAAAGGGGAGGCCTGGCTGGCACATTGAGTGCTCGGCCATGATAAGAAGCCATCTGGGGGACAAGATCGACATACACGGCGGCGGTAACGACCTCATTTTCCCGCATCACGAGAATGAGATACTCCAGACCGAGGCCTGCACCGGGGAGCCTCTGGCGAATTACTGGATGCACAACGGCATGCTGCAGGTGAAGGGAGAGAAGATGTCCAAATCCTTGGGGAACTTCTTCAGGGTCAAGGAGGTCGCCTCGAAATACGACCCGCAGAC
>DAXF01000050.1:2422-4441 GCA_002506255.1 Methanomassiliicoccaceae archaeon UBA367 | reverse complement strand
TCCCTGGTCATGAACCTGTAGGTACGCCCGATCTCCTTCCTGCCTACGCGGCTGGAGCCGGCAACCTCATCCAGGGTCCTGGGTACTCCGCACTGCCTGCACGCTGCGTACAGGGAAGCGGCCACGACGCCCTCTATGGATCTTCCTCTTATCAGGTTCTTGTTGACGGCTTTACGATAGATCATGGCGGCCGTCTCCCTGACATTCCTGGGCAGGCCCATGGACGATGCCATCCTGTCCAGCTCTGATAATGCGAATGCGAGATTCCTCTCGGTGGCATTCGAGACGCGGATCCTTCTCTGCCACTTCCTGAGTCTGTACAGCTGAGCCCTGTTCCTGGTGGGTATGCTCTTGCCGTAACTGTCCTTGTTCTTCCACGATATCTCGGTCGACAGACCTTTGTCGTGGATTGTGTAGGTCATCGGAGCACCGGTACGGGCCCTCTTCTCGCCCTGCTCCACATCGAAGGCCCTCCATTCGGGACCCTGGTCTATGAGCTGGTCATCGAGCACGAGTCCGCAGTCCTCGCAAAGAAGTTCTCCTCTCTCGTAATCCCTTACGAGGTGTTTGCTTCCGCACTCGGAGCACACCTCTATCTCTTCAGCTCCTTCTCTTACCTTTGCCATGTTTGGTCTCCTTTGAATAGTACATCTCAACTCCGACCGGGGCCTCATACCCCCCAGACAACGTCACAGAGACGTACGGGGAGTCCACCGGACCGAAGACCCTTCTGACGATACCTACCTTCCTCTTGCGAGAATCGAACACCGAGTCCCCCGTCTCCGGCAAGGACCCGCCGCGGACGACCATCTTTTTAAGATCAGATTCCGCGACAACACCCAAAAACTCCATGTCCATCCTCCGCAACAGATAGGTTTATCTATCCGCTGAATAGGTCAAACAAGAACTTGTATTTAAACACTACGTTGATATTAATATATTGAGTCAGAAGAGGCTTCCCATGGCCAGAGGTCGGAAGAAGGGAATCTGGGAATGGGTTTTGGTAAGGGAGACAGGCTCCCGTTTAGCTCTTCATCACAGCGACGAGGAATATCCCGACGGCGACAAGTGCACCGATCGCAGCGGCGATTATGTTGACCGCTGCCTCGTAAATTGCGTCCCATGCTGCCACATCGGCGAAGAGCGCAATGTCACTGTATCCCACCAAGTATGCCCATACCGCGCCAATGATGATACCTATGGCGAGGAGGACAAATCCCACGACTCTGCTTTTCCCGCTGCCGAAGTAGGCCGTGAATACACCCGCGAGGAGCATAACCAGCGCGAAAACGAAGACGACGATTGTCAAGAATGACATCCAATCCATTTTCTATTCTCCTTTTTCTAACATCGGCCATATCCCTTTTGGGACGACCGAGCCATCATACGTGCAATAAGGTAGGTGTTATTTAACTTTCCCATATCTGAAACTCATATACCATATTTTTTGTAGGTAATGCGAACGAGTGGTAGGTTTTATATCCTATGTCGTGCGTTTTTCCGACGTGACCCAAGTCTTGATTCTGATGGGCAGCAAAAGCGACCTCCCGGTCGCTGAGAAGGCTGCGGATGTTCTGAAAAGATTCGGCCTGGATTATTCAGTTGCCGTAGCATCAGCCCATAGGACCCCGGACCGGGTCGCCGAGCTCGTTAAGAGCTCAGGAGCCGACGTGTTCATCGCCATAGCGGGCATGAGCGCCGCGCTTCCCGGCGTAGTGGCTTCACTTACCTCGGCGCCCGTAATAGGCGTCCCGGTGAGCGGGAAGATGAACCTCGATGCCCTGCTCTCGGTTGTGCAGATGCCTCCCGGCATACCTGTTGCATCCGTAGGACTGGACCGCGGGGACAATGCGGGTCTGCTTGCTGCTCAAATAATCGCAGTCGGCAACAAGGATATCAGAAAGAAGCTGGCCGAATACCGCGAGGAGATGGCGGAGAAGGTCAGGAGAGACTCTGCGGAGGTAGAGAAGGATGTTTAAGGCAGAACCGTTCATAGACGAGAAAATAAAGGCAGTGGAG
>DAXF01000050.1:1511-2158 GCA_002506255.1 Methanomassiliicoccaceae archaeon UBA367 | reverse complement strand
AGCAAGGCACTTGGCAAGAATCTGCTGGCCGTATTCGTTAACACGGGTCTGATGAGGAAGGATGAGCCTGAAGAGGTCAGGAACATGCTGACTGAGATAGGCATAAACTTCAAGATCGTTGATGCCCAGAAGGAGTTCTTCGCGGCTCTGAAGGGCATAACCGACCCGGAGGCCAAGAGGAAGGCCATCGGGGAGAAGTTCATACGTGTTTTCGAGAAGGAGGCGAAGGGCTTCGGTGCTGAGTACCTGGTGCAGGGGACCATCGCCCCCGATTGCATAGAATCCGGCGGTAACGGTAAGAAGACGATAAAGTCCCACCACAACGTGGGAGGTCTTCCGAAGGACGTCGGGATGGAGCTCGTGGAGCCCCTGAAGGACCTGTACAAAGAGGAGGTCAGAGAGGTCGCCAGGAAGCTGAAGGTCAGATCGTCGGAGAGACAGCCCTTCCCGGGACCCGCCCTTGCGGTCAGATGCCTGGGAGAGGTCACCCCCGAGAACATAGCAACCGTGCGTGAGGCCTGCTTCATCGTAGAGGATGAGATAAAGAAGGCTGCGAACGCAGGTAAGATGAAATTGCCTTGGCAGTACTTCGCCGTCCTGCTCCCCGTGAGATCGGTGGGCGTGCGCGGCGAGGACAGGGCATACGG
>DAXF01000050.1:0-1280 GCA_002506255.1 Methanomassiliicoccaceae archaeon UBA367 | reverse complement strand
GTGCCCGGATCTGTGCTCAGTGCCATATCCAAGCGCATAACCTCGGAGATGGGGGAGATCAACCGCGTCGCCTACGACATAACGGACAAGCCCCCCGGCACGATCGAGTGGGAGTGAACTGACAACAACCGCCTTTAAGGCGGCGGTACGATGACCCCTGACCGGGACCTGCAATACTGTACGGTCGCGGAAAGGTGAGAGTACCGGAATTTCCATCAAAATACCTAGCCAGGCATATTCTGGATCTCATCGAACAGACAGGCGGTGTGCGTTCTGCGCAGCGCAAAGACTATTCCGATGAATGCCTTCCTGATGGGGTCGAACAATGAATCCCGTTGAACTGATGTTCCTGGCCGTCGGCCTCTCCATGGATGCTTTCGCGATCGCGATGTGCAAAGGCCTCTCCGTGAGAAAACTGGAGACGAAGCATCTTCTTCTTGCAGGACTGTGGTTCGGCGGCGCTCAGGCCATAATGCCGCTGCTGGGTTTCTTACTGGGAACCAGCTTCAAGGAGACCGTGGAAAGCGTCGATCACTGGATAGCCTTCACGCTCCTGGTCCTGATAGGCATCAACATGATCCGCGAGTCCAGGAACGGCATCGAGGATCTGAACGCCTCCTTCGCGGCGAGGGTCATGCTGCCTCTCGCCATCGCAAGCAGCATCGATGCGCTGGCTGTGGGGGTTGGCCTCTCATTCCTGGATGTGGATATTGTGCCAGCAGTCATTCTGATCGGCATCACGACCTTTTTCCTTTCAGCTTTGGGAGTCAAGATCGGCAACCGCTTCGGTGCGAGATACAAGTCAAAGGCTGAGCTTGCCGGAGGGATCATACTCATCATGATGGGGACCGCGATCCTGATCGAGCATCTCGGGATCCTGTGAAACTCCTCAGGGCATTGACTTATGCTACATCTCAACAGAAGAGGATACAAAAAATGAAGCATGGGCATCAGAGGCCAGGTAGAACCCGGGCCTCTGATGCCGGATTACGGTGGCGGCCGATGACCGCACGTAGAAACAACGGATTAACGCTTCAATTGAGGGACTTCAGAACTATCTCGAGCTCTGAGAGGATCTGCATTATTACACTCCAGGAATCCATCGGGATGTTGGAGTCGTTGGACAGGTCTGCCAGGATGCTTATTGCGCTGGATACCTTGAGATCGGTGTCTTTCTGCTTGTCCATAAGAAGAGCCACCGCATCATTCGCCCCTTTCCTTATGTTCCTCGGCACGCCGCTGTCATTAGCCAGGCGGGCCTCCAATTCGTTTGATATCTG
>DAXF01000030.1:14954-15095 GCA_002506255.1 Methanomassiliicoccaceae archaeon UBA367 | reverse complement strand
ATATCGATACCTCCGATAACCATAGGCCTCGAAGATGGGGACGGCAACCCCGTAACCTCTCTGGAAGAGGCCGCCAAGATAACCGCTGACGTGACCGACATCCCCGGAGGAGAATACCTCGACGACCTGCCGGACAGCGCC
>DAXF01000030.1:14499-14675 GCA_002506255.1 Methanomassiliicoccaceae archaeon UBA367 | reverse complement strand
ACCCTAATGGATGCTCTTGACGCCCTCAAGGCCGTAGCCGAGGGCATGGGCGAGGGCGAGACCGTACCGATCGAGATAGATACGGGCACGGGCACAGAGACAATTCAATTGGACCCGGAGAGCGTGATAATCTTCGCTGATTCCATCGGGACCATGCTGGAGGCTCTGACGTGACC
>DAXF01000030.1:10325-14349 GCA_002506255.1 Methanomassiliicoccaceae archaeon UBA367 | reverse complement strand
ATGCTGGAGGCTCTGACGTGACCAGCGAGTTCAGCCTGAGATATACTGTTCCGGGCGGCGCATTCCTGAGCTTCTCTGTGACCCTCTTCACGCTGATCCTGCTGCCACTCAGCTTATTCGCCCTGATTAACGGATTGGTGGCCAACATGGGCACTGAGTTGATAGGAGAAATGACCCCCGAGCAGATGCAACAGATACTGGATGAGCTCTGGCTTTATGTTCGGAAGCTCATAAGATACGCCATACCTCTGCTTATCATAGCGATACCCATGGGCCTGTACAGGGCCGGGAGCTACGCGAAGATACCTTTCAGATTCCTTTTTGCGATATACTCCGTCATAATCATCATAAGCTTGACTGATGGGGGAATGGTGGATATTGCCCTGGACCTGCCCATAGATGCAGGCAGCGAGTTCAGCATAGAGAATATAGTCATAACCCTCGACATAACCGTATTTATCTACATCACCATGCTTATCGGTACGGCCGGAGCGTTCCTGGCATTCACTGAGTTCGCCTCTAACAGGAAGGATTTCATGGAGAAGAAGGCCGAGATCGACGAGGGTCCCCAGGAAGGCGACGAAGAGACTGTCGCGGTACCTGATGCATAACGGTGGTAAGATGGGAATCAACATAGCGGTTTGTGAGCTGGAAGCCGAGAGGGCATCCTGCAGAGTTTTAAAAACGGATATCCGAAAAGCGCTCCTCAAGGATATTGCGGGGTTCGAGCAATACGCCGATTACGACACCGTGGTGTCCTTGGAGGACGCAGCAAAGGCCTTCCCAGACTGGGAGTCCTTCACAAAGAGGAACAGGATCTCCGAGAGCACTGATGCGATATACATGGAATCAGTCAAGAATTCCGAGGACGCCGAGATCCTTAGGGAATACTCGAAAGATGTTCCCACGGGATGGGTGGACCTTGAGAGGATGCCTGCCGACGCGGCCGCGAAGGCCAGGGACTCGGCTGTGGAGCTCCTCAGCGGATGGGATATGATAGGGTTCGATGAGATGAAGGAGGCCTGCGCCAACTGCCCTCTGTCCTGGGATAAGGGAAGAGGCTGCATCGGCGCCTTCGGTCCGGATGAGAGCCTTCTTCCCGGTATAGCGGATAAGTATGACTGTAAGATAGTCGCATCCGTTCCCGCTTCCGCATCTGAGAGCAAGAGATTCACCTCTGCAGATGCAGCCGATCTGCTTACGGAGATCGAGAAGCTGGAAGCCGCCCTGCCCAAGGAAGGCAAGATGATGGTCCGCAGATACAGCGGGCCTCTCGAGAGGATGAGAGCTGTGGCAAAGGTCTCACAGGAAGAGGGCTGCGGATTCTTCTTCTTCTAAGTGCGAATTATTCTGTTTTAAACCGTTTATCTCTGTTTTCCTACGATATTTAACGTATATATTTGTTTTTTCTACGAATATCGTAAAGTTTCTGCGTTTGCGCATGATTAATATAGGGGTAATCAATACAAGACCACCGGGGGAATGGAAAAGCCCCTGAAAGACGGAGAGAGAATAATGGCCAGCGAGAACGCGGACGGAACGTACTCCCCATCTAAAGAGTACAGGAAGAGGACATACATCGACAGTTACGCCAAGTACGAGGAGATGTACAAGAAGTCCATTGAGAAGCCGGAGGAATTCTGGGCCGAACAGGCCGAAAGCCTGCACTGGTACTCCAAGGGTTGGAAGAAGGTCTTCGACTGGAACAAGAAGGAATGCACCTTCACATGGTTCAAGGGCGGCAAGCTCAACGCATGCTACAACTGCCTGGACAGACATGTGGAGAACGGTCTCAAGAACACCGCGGCCCTGATATTCGAGGCAGATGAGCCTGGTAACAGCAGGGTCTATACATACGGACATATGCTGAATGAGGTGGAGAAGTTCGCCAACGTACTGAAGAGCAAGGGTGTCAGGAAGGGAGACAGAGTGGCTGTATACCTTCCCATGATCCCCGAACTGGCGATAGCGCTGCTGGCTTGTGCCAGGATCGGTGCTGTGCACTCAGTCGTCTTCTCCGGATTCAGCACTGACTCTCTGTTCAACAGGGTTCAGGACAGCGATTCGAAGGTCCTCATCACCTGCGACGGAAGCTACCGTGGCGGGAAGACCATAGATATGAAGGGCAAGGTCAACGAGATGCTGGAGCGCGAGACCTCCGTCGAGAGCGTCATTGTCGTTAATCACGCCAAGAGGGACGTTGTCATGGAGGAAGGGAGAGACACATGGTGGCACGAGGAGATGTCCAAGGCCGACCCGAAGTGCCCCTGCGAGCAGATGGACGCAGAGGACCCCTTTTTCATACTTTACACGTCCGGCTCCACTGGAAAGCCGAAGGGCGTCCTCCACACTGTGGGAGGATACATGCTGGGCGTTACGATGACGTTCAAGTATGCCTTCGATTACAGACCGGGCGAGACGCATTGGTGCACCGCAGATCTGGGATGGATCACTGGGCACTCATATGTGCTCTACGGACCGCTTTCCAACGGTGCGACCACCCTCATGTTCGAAGGTGTCCCGAATTACCCCGACAACGGGAGATTCTGGGAAATAGTCGAGAACTGGAAGGTGGACATATTCTACACCGCCCCTACTGCCATCAGGATGATGAGGAAGAGCGGCGACGAATGGGTGCGCAAGCATGACGTTTCCTCCCTGAAGGTCCTTGGGTCCGTCGGGGAGCCCATAGATGCCAGTGTCTGGAAGTGGTATTATGAGGTTGTCGGAAGCGGAAGATGCCCGATAGCGGATACATACTGGCAAACCGAAACGGGCAGCCACATAATACTGCCGTTGCCGGGCGCATGGGACCAAAAGCCGGGATCCGCAATGAAGCCCTTCTTCGGCATAGAGCCTGCCATCCTCAATGAAGATAGGACCCTCACGCCGGTCGGGCAGGACGGGAGGCTGTGCATAAAGAAGCCTTGGCCTTCCTGTGCCAGGACCCTCTGGGGCGACCATGAGAAGTACAAGGATACCTACTGGAACCCGTATCCGGGGTACTACTTCTCCGGTGACGGAGCAAGACAGGACCAGGGCGGGGACATCTGGATCACCGGCCGTGTCGACGATGTCATAAGCGTTGCCGGACACCGTATAGGAGCAGCAGAGGTAGAAGCGGCCCTGATAGCGCATCCGGCCGTCTCCGAGGCAGCGGTGGTCCCAATACCCGACGAAATGAAGGGAGAGGCGATCTATGGATTCGTAACCCTGAAGAACGGCTTCAAGGACAGCGAAGAGCTGAGAAACGATCTTGTGAAGCAGGTCAGGAACGAGGTGGGTCCGATAGCCACGCCCAAGACGATCCAGATAGCCGAGGAGCTCCCCAAGACAAGGAGCGGCAAGATTGTCAGGCGCATGCTCAGGAAGATCGCCTCCGGAAGCGATTTCCGTAGCATGGATGCTTCCACTCTCGTTGACCCGGGCGTCCTGGACGACCTGGTCAAGGGCAGAAGATAAACCGGCGGGCTCAGCCCGCTTCTTTCACTCTTTCTTCTTCTTTCACAAGATCGAAAGATACCTTGTAGACATCGTCCTCCAATTTGGCCGACACATCGAGTCCGGTACGGTAGAAGAGATTGAGCATCCCCACATTGGTAGACAGAACATCCGCTGTGAATGTCTTTATGTTCCTTGATTTGCCTACACGGACGAGAAGGTTCACCATATACGAGCCCACACCCTTACCCTGCCAATCATCTCTCACTGCGAATGAGACCTCGGCACTGCTGTTCTTCGGGTTACGTTCGTACTCGCAAACGGCGATGAGCTCGGTCATGGAACCATGGACTAAGAAAACCCCGAATGCCATGGACAGATCGTAATCTATGTTCACTTGGCTCATGCGCTCCTCCCTGGGCTGAAGCACACGGGTGGTCATGAATCTCTGCTGCAACGTCTTGGAAGAGAAAGAGTAGAAGAGCTCTCTAACAAGATCCTCATCCGTGGGCTTCAGAGGGCGGACTATAGCCATCTGACCGTCGAATACCGCCGTCTGCTCCAGCTCCTCCGGGTATGGCAG
>DAXF01000030.1:5229-10163 GCA_002506255.1 Methanomassiliicoccaceae archaeon UBA367 | reverse complement strand
TCCAGCTCCTCCGGGTATGGCAGTCCGCGATAAGAACGCCTGCTCTGATCCTCCGGCAGATATCCCAGAGCCACCGCCTGATCCAGGAGCTTCTCCCTGAAGGATGGATGTGCCACGTTGATCAATTCCAAGGATCTCTTTGCCAATGTCTTGCCTCTGAGATGGGCTATGCCGTACTCGGTCACCACATAATGGATGTCCTCTCTCATGGCGCCCACTCCGGCACCCTTGGGGATGACGCTCACTATCCTGGATGTTTGGCCATCGCTTGTTGTGGAGGGCATGACTATGACGGTCCTGCCCCTGGCGCTCAACGCACCCCTTATGAAATCCGGCATTCCTCCCGGATTCGATATGGATTCCAGGCCTGTTCTGTCCGCAAGCACCTGGCCGGTGAGATCGATCACGGATGCGGTGTTTATGGCCACCATCTTGTTATTCTTGGCTATGACTGTTATGTCGTTCGTATAATCCGACGGATGGAACTCGATGGACGGATTATTGTCGACGAACTCCATCAGCTCCGCTGATCCAATAACGAATGATGTCACTATTTTCCGCGGATGTATCGTCTTCTTGCTGCCGTTGATAACACCTGCCTTGACCAATTCCATAACGCCGTCGGAGAACATCTCCGTGTGGACACCAAGATTCTTCTTATCTTTGAATTCGGAGAGCGTCGCATCAGGCAACATCCCTGTGCCTATCTGTATGGTCGCTCCGTCATGCACGAGTTTGGCAGCGTTCCTGGCTATCGCTTTGACAATATCATGATCGATGCCCTCGTCATCTAAGGGATGTTCCACAGGATAGTCTACCTCTATGAGCTGATCTATCTGTGAAGTATGGATGAACGAATCACCCAAAGTTCTGGGCATCTGCCTGTTGACCTCTGCGATGACCACATCTGCGGACTCGACCGCGGATTTGGTTATATCGACAGATGTGCCGAGAGAGCAGAAGCCGTGAAGGTCCGGAGGGGATACCTGTATGACGGCCACATCCAGTTTTATCCTCCCTGTGCGGAACATGTAAGGCAGCTCTGATGTGTATATCGGAGTGTAATCCGAATGGCCGTTCATCACTCCCCTCTCCACCTCGGAATCCATGTAGAAGGAGTTGATCCTGAACTTCTTCATGATATCAGGTTCGAAGAACGGAGAGGGCATGAACGTGAAGGGTGTGCATATCCTGTTATCGTGGAATGTCCTCTTCTTGAGAAGATGCTCCACTATTACTCTCGGTCTGCTGCACCCTCCGCTTATGTATATCGTAGTGCCAGGCTTCACAAGGTCAAGCGCCTTACGGGGAGTTGATACCTTCTCCTCGTACTCATCCCTCCAATATGCCATGCTATCCCTCGCCGATTGAACGGCAAATAAGTTTATAATACCCGTTATGGACCTTTGGATGCCTCGATGGCCCAAACCATGTCCTTGGCCAGAGAACGGAGGGCCTCACATCCTTTCTTATCCTTCAGGAAATCCCCCGGGCCCTTGCCCGCCAGTATAGTAAGGGGTGAAGAGCCGCATACCATCATGCGATTGCGGAGCATCCATCCCACCAACTCGTTGTAGGTGGCTGTTCCTCCGTCATGGTCTTGCACCACAACGGCTCCGCCGACCTTACGTGCCAGAGGCTGGTTGTAAAACATGGATACATATCCTACCCTTTCCAAGAGGATCTTCAACTGAGCGCTACAGGATCCGAAGTACGAAGGTGACCCGAGGATTATGCCGTCGGCCTCGAGCATCATGCCCATGTACTCGTTCATCCGGTCATCTTCGTTGATGCATCTCCCATCCCCGCGTATCTCGCAGCTGTTGCAATTGTTACAAGGATTCATCATATCCTCGTAAACATGCACATGCTCGGTCTCAACGCCCTCCTTCTCCAGTTCATCCAGAACCACATTGAGGGCACCCCCTGTATTTCCAAGAAGACGGGGGCTCCCGTTGAAGGCCACGATTTTCATGCGACCCCATCGTAAGATGCGGTTATTAATACAACGGTCCCGACCGCCATGATTTCACTATTGTTAAGAAATGGTTATATCCTCACATGCGCTGACAGACTAACATGCATATGTTAGAAATCAAAGATCTCCATGTGGAAGCCGGCGGCAGGGAGATCCTTAAAGGAGTCGATCTGACTGTTGAGGAGGGGGAGACCATAGCCCTCTTCGGACCCAACGGCTCCGGCAAATCCACTCTCATGGCGGCAATAATGGGCTATGCATACTGCAAGGTCACCCGCGGGAGCATATTCTTCGAAGGGACGGAGATCACCCACCTGCCGGTGGATGAACGTGCTAAGATGGGGGTCGGTATGATGATGCAGAGGCCCCCGAACGTAGTAGGGGTGAAACTGGGGGATCTCATCAAGACCATAGCTAAGGATGATGAGGGTATCCTGAAGCAGGCTGAGGAATTCAGGATGGACAGGCACCTGGACAGAGACCTTAATGTTGGATTCTCAGGTGGCGAGATAAAAAGGTCGGAGATCCTGCAGCTCACGGCACAGAACCCTAAGCTCGTTCTGCTTGACGAGCCGGAGTCCGGAGTGGATCTGGAGAGCATAGAGCTCATCGGCGAGAAGATACACGATCTGCTCTACAACACGGAGATGTGCGGCAGAGGAAGAGCAAAGGTCAACAGATGCGTCTCGGCCCTCGTGATAACCCACACCGGGCAGATATTGGATTACATAGGAGCTGACAAAGCCTACATAATAAATGACGGTCGCATACGCTGTTCCGGTCGCCCTACGGACCTGCTGAAGGAGATAAGGGAGAAGGGTTACAAGGAGTGCATATCATGCAGAATGGTGAAACTTCCATAAAGAAGGCCCTCGACAAGAAGGCCCCATACGGACCCGATATCGATCTGAACAAATACCGGGTCGTAAGGGAGCAGAAGGTCATAGACAAGCTCGAGGAGGCTCCCAAGGACATAAAGGAGAGAATGGAATCAGTAGGCATAACTTCCTCCGAGGAGCATGAGCGCGATGGGTCTATAATGTTCATAGACAACAAAATAAGCCATTGCAGCAACAAGGCTCCAGAGGGCGTGGAGATCATGCCTGTCAAGAAGGCCATGGAGAAGTACGAATGGCTCAAGGACTACAGCTGGAAGCTGGTGAGCCCTGACAAGGATAAGTACACCGCCAAGACCTACGAGGAGGATGCCGACGGCACCTTTGTAAGAGTGAAAGCGGGATATCACGTCAAGCACCCCATACAAGCGTGCATGATGCTTGGCACCGATAAGGGCATGCAGACCCTCCACAACATATTCATCATAGAGGAGGGAGCCCATGCGGAGATGATATCCGGATGCACGACCGGGTCCCATGCAGACGATGGCTTGCACATCGGAGTCTCCGAGATATACGTCAAAGAAGGCGCATACTTCTCCTACTCCATGATCCACAACTGGGGTCCGAAGACCTCCGTACGTCCCAGGACCGGCATACAGATGGAGAAGAACTCCAGGCTGATCAACAACTATGTGATACTGAATCCTGTGGCCACGGTGCAGTCAGCACCGATCGCCTGGCTTAACGGAGAGGGCGCGAGCTGTCAGTTCAACACCATCTGCCTGGCACATCCCGGAGCAGATATAGACAGCGGAGGGACCGTTGTCCTCAACGCCCCGGGCACCGGAGCGGAGATCGTCTCCAGGAGCATAACCAAAGGCGGGAGGATGATGGCACGCGGACGTCTCGTCGGGAATTCACCTGGGGTCAAAGCTCACCTGGAATGCAAGAGCATCGTGCTCGAGGACGGGGGCCAGACCCTTGCTGTCCCGGAGCTTGAGACAAGCTTCGCAGACGTGGACATGACCCACGAAGCGGCTGTCGGGAAGATAGCCAGAGATCAGATAGAGTATCTGATGACCAGAGGGCTGTCCGAGGATCAGGCTGTAGGGATGATCATAAGGGGATTCCTGGTGGGTGGCATAAAGGGCCTGCCCCAGGAGTTGACTGATGAGATAAACGATGCTATAGAGAAATCTGATCTCGGTCAGTGATCCGGTTCGGTCCCGGGGGGACCGACCCTCTGCCCCATAGCACGCCTGTCCACTGCATGAAGGACATTCCCGTCATCGTCACGGAAAGAGGTGTAAACGCCTATGGGGCCTCTCAGAGGATCTCTCACGAATACTACGTTCTCGTCAATGAATCTCCTGTGAAGATCATAAGGATTGTCCACTCCGAAAATGATGCCTGTATCTATACCGACGGTCTGGCTCTTCTTGAGGATCAGATAGAACCCTTTCCGTCCCACTACGGCGATCTCTCCATCATCGGATATCAGATCCATCTTCAGAATACTAATATAGAATCGAGAGGACCGCTCTGTATCCCTCACAGGGATGAAAGCTCCAGCCAGGCTCTCAGGCAGACCTTCCACTGTGTACTCGAAGAACCCTCCGCTAGGATCTCCCAAAGGCATGCTTAACGAATCCCTGTTCCGCATTAAACAGATTCCGCCTCACCCCTCAACGACAAAACCTATTACCCGCAAGTTATACCTGGGAGCTGAAGGTGTCTGATTTGGCAAAACCGATGATCAGTGAAGACGGGTTCAAGCTCCAGGAGAGCCTTGACAAGATAAAGCATGTCATAATCGTACTTAGCGGCAAGGGCGGCGTGGGGAAGAGCACGGTCTCTGCCAACCTCGCGGCCACATTGTCCATGAGGGGCTATCAGGTGGGCCTCATGGATGTGGATATAACCGGGCCCAACATCCCCAAGATGTTCGGCATAGAGGGCGAAGGTCTTGATGTCCAGGAAGAGAAGCTCATACCCGTCTTCGTTCCGCCTTCCATGAAGATAATGTCCATGGCATTCCTTCTGCAGACTGAGGATACCCCGGTCCTTTGGAGAGGCCCTGTGAAGATGACCGCTATCAGGCAGTTCATAGAGGATGT
>DAXF01000030.1:4840-4965 GCA_002506255.1 Methanomassiliicoccaceae archaeon UBA367 | reverse complement strand
AAGGCGGACGGCATAATCATAGTGACCACACCTCAGGACGTTTCACTTCTCGATGCACGCAAGTCAGTGACTTTCTCCTCCCAGTCCCATATACCCATCATCGGGCTGATAGAGAACATGAGCGG
>DAXF01000030.1:2849-4676 GCA_002506255.1 Methanomassiliicoccaceae archaeon UBA367 | reverse complement strand
GGGCTGATAGAGAACATGAGCGGTTTCATATGCCCCCACTGCGGCGAGAGAACGGACATATTCAAATCCGGAGGAGGAGAGGCCACTGCGAAAGAGCTGAACATGCAGTTCCTGGGCAAAGTGCCGATCGAGCCCGGCGTCGGTCTTTCCGGGGACAAGGGCATGCCCATTGTTATCGACGATCCTGACTCTGAATCCGCAAAGGCTTTCGAGAGGATAGCCGACAAAGTCATCAAGACAGTGGAGAAGAAATGAAGATCGGTGTGGTGGCCGAAGGGGACGACCTGTCATCCCTGGTGGCCGAAGACTTCGGTCATGCGGAGTACTTCCTGATAGTGGATTACGATACCTATGACTACACCGTCGTGAAGAATGAGTTCGCTAATTCGGTCGGCGCAGGTATGAAGGTAGCGGATGCCATAATCGGCTTGGGCGTGGATGCGGTGATAGTCGGAGGGATAGGCTCCCACGGATATGATAAGCTCAAAAATGCCGGCATCAGGGTATCCTTCGATGAGGAGGGCACTGTGGAAGAAGTGCTGGATATATTCAAAAGAAGAGAGGAACAACGAAGGAAATTCCAGTGATCATACCCCTGTCCTATTCCCCCATATGATCTTATGCAGCTGTGGCAGGACTCTCACGCGCAGACGCCTTCCCAAGACGTCCTCCGCCAAAGGCTCCAGGTCCATGCCTCCCACAGGAGAGAATATGCATTCGCACCTGGGGGCGTACTTCTCCATCACTTCGATGGCATAGCTCATGTCCGTATAATCGGCGAGTATGAACTTGAGCTGGTCCTTCTCCCTGAGCAGACCTATGTTCTCGAACAGCATCCGGTCCTGCATCCCTGAGCTGGGACATTTGATGTCCATGCTTATTATGATCCTCTCGGACGAGGGGACCGCTGATAGGTCCACAGAACCGTTGGTCTCCAGGACCACTTTCTTGCCGTCGTGCGCCAAGACCTCCAACAGCTCCGGGCAGTCCTTCTGCAACATAGGCTCCCCTCCGGTGACGCATATATGCTCCTCGCCCTCTGCCAATTCCTGGATATCCCTAACGCTGAGCTCCCTGCCCCCATTCATCGCATATGTCGTATCGCACCATGAGCACTGAAGATTGCATCCTGTCGTCCTTATGAACAGGGTCGGGAACCCGATGGTCTTACCCTCTCCCTGTATTGATCTGAAAACTTCACATATCTTCATTGGATCACTCGTACTCTATCTCATCCCGGAAACCGGCTTCCTCGAATCCTCTGAGGCGCAGTATGCAGGAATCGCATCTGCCGCATGCCTTCTCCCCGCCTTCGTAGCATGACCATGTGAGATGAAGCGGCGCCCCGAGAGCTTTGCCCAGCTTCACTATCTCGGCCTTGGACATTTTGAGTATTGGGGTCTCGATCCTTATCTGGTGGCCTTCCGTGCCCGCCTTGGTACCCACTGAGAGCATCTTCCTGAAAGCTTCGAAGAACTCTGGCCTGCAGTCCGGATATCCTGAATAGTCAACCACATTGGCACCTATGTATATCCTGTCCGCATCCACGGACTCGCACAAGCCAGCAGCCACGGATAGCATTATTATGTTCCTTGCTGGCACATATGTATCCGGTATATCGGAGCCTATTGCCTCCCTGCCCTCCGGTATCTCCATATCCAAATTCGTCAGAGCTGATCTGAACATACTGAGGTCGATGTCCACCACAACGTGCCTTATCCCGTAATGCTCGGTGACTGCCCGGGCAGAATCCAGCTCCCGGGAATGCCTCTGTCCGTACCTGAAGCTGAGAGCCACGGCCTCGCATCCTTCATCCAGGGCCTTGGC
>DAXF01000030.1:0-2607 GCA_002506255.1 Methanomassiliicoccaceae archaeon UBA367 | reverse complement strand
TGTACCAAGCGGTCTGCCCCCTCTCCTCATCCAGGCCGATAGCCACTCTTCTCACGTTGGAAGGGAAGCGCACATCCGCAACGAGCCTGTCAGCCAGCATCCTGGACATCTCCTCAGCCGTTGTGACGGGGACATCCAGCATCCTCACGTCCTCCTCCGGGAAGACATATCTTTTCCCGCAGGTCAGAACCTCCACGCAGCCGTCCGAGGACTTTATGCTTACGTCCTTGGACTTGGCCGGCAGGAGGACCATATGATCCATCTCGGCCGCGAAGGTCCGGAGCTCTTTTTTCAGGATCACGAAATCCATTACCATCCCGTCCTGACCTATTTCCCCTTCCAGTCTTAGCCTGAGTATGTAAGAATGCCCGTGGAGCCTGGAACACTTCTCGTGCCTAGGTATGAAATGGCATGCGGAGAATCTTATTCCCGAATGCCCGCCGTCTATCTCTATTATCATTTCCTTCCCTCCGTGAGTTTCATCGCCAATGCTATTGAATCCCTGTAATCTGTCTTAGCACGCGACGTATCTACGTATATCTTCTCCGAGTTCACCAGCGGTGCCCCGAGTGCCGCCGCACCACCTAAGAAGTGCAGGGCCCTGAATATTATGTTCCCGGATATGCCGTCTGGAGCTATTATCAGATCGGCTTCTGACGCCGCTGATTCCAGCAGGATCTCGGCATCGTAAGCGTCGTATCCCTTCGCACTGAGAGCCTCCACGACCTCACCGGCATCCTCGATCGTCCTGTCCACCATCTTGTGGCGACCCACGTCCTCTGACCTTCCGCCGGACATGACCGCGATCCTCTCCCCCATACCTATGCGCCTCATGAGGGATACTGTTCTGACTGCCATATCCACCTTCTGATCCACGGTCCATCCCTCATCAACCCCCACTGGCGCCAGGAAGAACATCTTCCCTCCCACGGGCTCCAGGAGAACGCTTCGCTCCAGGGATGCAAGACCCAGCGCCCTCTTCAGCTTAGGCAACAACAAAGAGGAGGACATGTTGCCGCGAACGGCAGCGTCGATCCTTCCGGTAACCAGATCGGATACCAGCTCATCAGCATCCCTGTAAACTATGGCGCCCATGGCCTCCGCGCTGCTCTCCACGCAATCCGAGTCCGCACTGCTACCGATTCCGACCGTGACCTCAGGCAGTCCGCTTGCGATAAGTGACTCGGCGTTCCACATGCCTCTCTCCATGCTTTCCGCTTATTTTAATCCTGACCGAGAGGACCTTATCTCATCTATTATGTAATCATCCCAGTCCCTTAACCCCAAAGCTATCTCCGCCTCGGGAGGCGTCAGCACCGGCTTGGAGTATCTGGCTGAATCGTCAAGAGCTATCCGGGGACATGCGGTTATGATGTACGCATCCGCATCCGCATATACAGATAGGGCATCGGGGCCTATCTCCGTCATTCTTACCTTATACGCTTCCTTCCCCGAGGACTTCACCATCCTGACAACTGAATCGGCGAGGGCGGTCCTGTCCTGCCCTTTCTTCGAACAGACGACCACCATGTATCTCTCTGCGGATCTGGCTCTTTCAATGGCGGCAAATCTCCTCCTCAACATCCGGTCCTTGAGATCGGTAATATGCCTGTGCTCCCCAGTTATCGGATTGAGAACGGTCACTTCAACATCAGTGCCCAAAGCAGCGGCCAACGGATGGAAGTCCCCCTCTCCGATGAAGAGAATGTGCTCCGCCCCGTCGGGCATGGCGCTGCTATTGCAGCCGAGAGCCTGCCCCGGATAGAGTATCCTTGCATCGCCACCGGAGACCAGTACCTCCTTGCCTGCGGCCTCCAATATATCTCTGGCTCTCTTGATGCACGGCACATATTGTACTGTAGCCATCAGGCCCACTTTCTGCGGTAGGCTGTCCGCAATCGCAGAGACATAGGGCCCTATATCCCCTTCGTAGAACGCCTCCACGTACATCACGTCCGGGTCTTCGCCCTGAGAAGGGATCGGGGAATGACCGAAATGCACCAGGGCATCCGCTGTTCCCCTATATTCAAAGATGTCGCAGGCCCCGTAGCACGGGTCACCTACTATGAAGAATGATGCGCCGGTGCTCTCCGAAAGACGGCTGGAGACCTCTGTCGCTTTGGACTTGAGGCCCTCCGGGAATTGGAGAGCGACGCGCGCGTAACCTCTTGCTCTTATCCAATCAGCTGCTTCGTCCAATCTCAGATTGAACATCGCTCAGATTACGAGCTCCTTACCCTTCTCTATCGAGACGTAGCAGGGCGTGGGGTACTTCATGGAAGCTTTCCAAAGAGCGATCTTTGCCGACTTGAACCCCTGGGGGTTGCAGTAGATCGTCATTATGGTCTGATCGGATGTCATCCTCGCGGCAGTGCCCACATTCTTCCCGAACGCATTGCGCATTCCGCTGGAAACACGGTCGGCACCTGCTCCGGTGGCGAGCTTGTTCTCCCTGAGAACGATGTGGGGATAAACATTGACCTTGAGGTGATAGTTGGTGCTCCCTACTTCCTTTGATAAGAGTCTGTTCGCGGCGATACGGCCGGCCTCCAATGCGGTGTGCCTAACCTGAACGTGATTCTTCACCCTGAGGGTAAGAACGACAGG
>DAXF01000069.1:8738-8871 GCA_002506255.1 Methanomassiliicoccaceae archaeon UBA367 | reverse complement strand
GGTTCACCTCACTGAAGGAATCCGGAGCTCAGGAGAGCGCCGCCCACTGCACCTATGTATTGCGAGTCCGGAGGAACGATAGGTCTCTCGCCCAGCACCTCTCCCACGGATTTCACGAGACCTGATATCAGAG
>DAXF01000069.1:7537-8513 GCA_002506255.1 Methanomassiliicoccaceae archaeon UBA367 | reverse complement strand
AGCTGCTGCTCGTAGACCTGCTCGGCCACTGAGTGACAGGCTGCGGCGGCCACATCCTCGAAGGCCTTGCCCTCTCCCAGACTGGTGACCAGATCCTGTATCCCGAATATGGAACAGTAGGAGTTCATCTTGGCCTTTCTCCAATCACCCTTCTCAGCCAGTGCCCCAAGTTGCGTCACGTCTATCTTGAGCCTGTTGGCAGTCATCTCGAGGAAACGGCCGGATGCTCCCGCGCATACTCCTCCCATGGTGAAGTTGTCCGGTACGCCGTCCCTTACCGTTATCGCCTTATTGTCCATTCCGCCTATATCGAGTATCGTGGCCTCGCCCCTCTGCTTGTCAGCCAGCCAGACGGCGCCTTTGGAGTTGACCGTAAGCTCCTCCTGTACCAACTTGGCATTGAAGTGCCTGCCCAGGGTGAACCTTCCATATCCGGTCGTTCCGATTCCCTCCAGATCCTTTAGCTGATAACCCGCCTGTTCCAGCGCCTGGTTCAGTACGGTCGTGGCGGATTCTACGACGTCATAGGACGGCATCCATGCCTTCCCGATGATCTTGTTGTTCTGCATTATCACTGCCTTGGTGGTGGACGAACCGGAATCGAGACCGGCGGTGAGCCCGGTCTGCCTCTCCCTTGCAAGGAGCTCCTTCCTCGTGACTATCGTCACTAGCGCTTCCATCCTCGTGAGCAGCTGCGCCGACTTCATCCTCTCGGTGAACGAGTAGGTAACGACTGGAAGCCTGGTATGCTCCTGTATGTACCTCCTGAGCTCGTTCCTGACCAATGCCGCCTCGGCGCACCTGAAGCATGTCGCTATGAATACCGCATCGGCATCGTACACGCCTTTGGCAAGCTGCACCGCCCTTGCTATCATCAGCTTGAGCTGTGGGGACCGGGGATTGAAACCGAATTCCCGGACCGCATCATCCACGTCATCTGCGCCGACGTCGGGGTAGACCATCTTGCCGCCCACAC
>DAXF01000069.1:0-7318 GCA_002506255.1 Methanomassiliicoccaceae archaeon UBA367 | reverse complement strand
AGCTGTGCTATCTTGATCATTCGAGTCCCTCCAGGAATTTCTTGGTCTCTTCCAGCATGCGCATCGCAGCATCTTTGTCGCGGGGATATTCCACCCAGAGGACAGGTATGCCTCTTCTTCTCAGAAGGTACTTAACCATCTCATTGGAACGCTCGCATCCCACGCAACCGAAGGAGTACGGCGCTTCCGTCATCACAATGGCGGCATCCGCCGCATCGATCTGCGGACCCCAGACCGCCAGCCGTCCCCTTATCCCTGAGGGCACCTCTATGCCTGCGTACTTCAGGCCCTTGATGACATCATCAAGCGTAACGTTCATGGGGGGCATGTCTATCTCCAGGTTATCCACCCTCTCCTGGAGGGCGGCCATCGTGCTGAGGGGCTCATGCCCCAGCCTCTCCACTATGTCGAACAGTATCATGCTGTTCGGAGGGTCGATGAATATCTTCTTCATAGGTTCACCTCGCAAATCTCCTTGAATTCCTTTACAGGCAGTTTGTTCTTCTTTGGCTCCGGGGGAGCCTTCTCCCCCAGATCTATCGCATCCATTGCATGCTGCAGATTGGCCAGCAATTTCCATTCAGCCTCCAGCTGAGCGTATCCGGGCCTCGTGCCGTGCTGGGCCCTGCATCTGCGTGGATCGCCGGCGGGGTATGCTCTCCTCTTCGAGTATATCCCGTGGGGATCCAGCTTGCGCAGCTCATCCCGGACCTCTACAACGGTCTTCGGGTCCCCTTCCAACAGGCAACCGTAGCATGTCTCCTTGGCGGACAGCTCTTTGCCCATGGCGTGAGCGGTCCTGACCAGCAGGTCCGGTGTCACATTGGATGCCGGGGATATCATGATCAGTCTTGTCTCCCTCTGTCTGGGTTTCTTCTCGCTCATAGGTCCATCTCCGTAAAGTACACTGTGTCCCCGTCCTTCAGGCCCTTCATCATATCGTCCAGATCCCCGAGGAACTTACCGAAGATGTTAGTACCGTAGGGCTCTTCTCCCGTGGGGCCATATTCCTTGCTGTTCTCCAGCCTTATGCCCAGGAGCCCTTTGTGAGGCCTTGCCTGGTTTGTAACGCCTATGTCCCCTCTGGAGCATTTCTTGAACGGGTCGTTGGGATAGAGGGATTTCCCTCTGACCTCATCGCCTTCAAAGGTGACCATGGGCATACCCTTGAATGCGAAATGCACCTTCAGAGCGCCTATGGGCTTATGGCTCAGGCCCGTTATCTTATCGAAATAATACGAATTGAGTTTGTTCTTCTCCCCGCGGTCCAGGGATATCTTGTATATCTTATTCCTCGGAACACCGAACGTCTCTATCTCGTCCGAGTGTATGGCATCGAGGGTCGCCTCAGGAGTCTGATCCACTATTATCGCTTCGTCTGAGCTGTCCCCGGTCCTCTTCTGTCTGAGACCTTTGGATTCCAGGAACGCGGCTCCGTCCTTCTGGGTCATGCCCACCGAGAGTATCCTCTGAGGATTGGTGACCACACCTATCTTATCGCCTGCCTTGGCGAACATCGCTATCGAGAGGCCGTTGGTCACGGTGCCGACATGATTATGGGAGAGCAGCATCTGCCTTCTCTCCCTGTAGATGTACATACGGCCCATTCCCGGGCCTGTGTTCCTGACGGTAACGACCCCGGGGGACCTCACAACACTGATCTCCTGCGGTATCTCCGTGTCAAGATCCATAGAGCTGGCCATGAAGCTGCCTGTGGATTCCGTCACTTCCATATATCCGGATCTGGAGAGCACCAGCAGATGCTCTGCAGACTTGGGGGACTGCGGGTCCAGATCCACCGTGATGAACGTGTCCACACTGTACCCCTCTTCCAGTTTGTATGAGAGATCGGATGTGACTATGACATTGTCCTTGCTTGTCTCGGACATGAGGGGCGTGACGCTCTCTATCGCATCGCCTTCCCTCATCTGATCTATAACGTGCCTACCCAGGGTCACGCGCCCTATTATTCCGGATCCGGCTCCGTAGGCCCCGCGGTGCTCTTCTCTGGCGATCATCATGTAAGTCGTATTATTATCAAATCCGCCCAGGGCGAAGAACACATCGTACTTCCTGTATCTCCTCCGGTCCCTGTTCACTTTCATGTCCGTCGGGAAGGCTCCGATGGCCGCGATCTGCCTGTTAACCCATCTGGCATATAGGCCCGGCATCTTCGTCATGTATTTCTTCCAGAGCTCTGAGTCCTTACCCGGCTCCAAATGAAGCACGATGGACTTCCCCGAGCTCATCTTTATCTCGAAATCGTCGGATTCCATCACCAGCTTCTCTGTGGACAGATGTATGGAGACCACAGAACCGGGATGATAATTCTCTCCCGCCAGGGCATCCTTCAGCTTGGCGCCGCTCTTAAGCGTCTTCTCCCTGCCGTTGACCTTGACCCTCAACGCTCTCCCCCCTCATTTACCCCGGGCAGCATCCTCTGTATCTTCGTGACTATCTCATCCAGCTTCTCCTGGGGACATGTCACGCCCCTGACTATTCCTGTCACGATCTCCATTATCGTGCCCTTTGTGTTGATCTTATCATCCGGCGGCATCACCCTCGAGGTCTTGATGCCTATCGCCGCAAAATCCTCGAAGTCCACCGGGCATTGGGAGACTATTATCGCAGGGATGTCCACATTCCTGAGTATTAGCCTCGCTTTCCATATGATATGGGCGCGGACGTTCCCAAGGTGTATCAAGGCCACCTTGAACTGCTGGATCCTCTCCACCTCTATAGGCTCCAGACCGAAGCATTGGCCATGGGATATGTCCGGGGCGTCCGCAGGGACGCCTGACCCTGCATTGAGGACCAGGACGGAGGTGTCTATACCCTCCTCCCTCAAAGCGTATGTGATCTCACACACGGGCTTTGTGATGTGCCTGCGGCCGGGGCCCATGGCAACGGCCACGACCTCTCTTCCGCTCTCTGAGATCGTGGCTCTCTGAGCCAGCGCTCCTCCGGTACCAAGGCCCATAGACTCGCGGCACTCAACGAAGCTGAGATGCCTGCCTATGCGCTGTTTCAAATCTTTTCACCGCCCGACTGCTCTCGTTCTATCTCTCTGAATTCGTCGATGATCTCCTCAGGCTTCCCTATCTTGAGGACCCTGCCGTTCTTCATGAGGATTGCCCTGTCGCAACAGTTGGTTACGAAGTCCATGTCATGGCTCACCACTATGAACGTCTCTTCCAGTTCCTTCCTGGCCCTGAGGACCGAATTGGCCACTGTCACCTTGGTTATCGGATCCATCGTGCCGGTAGGCTCGTCAAGGACTACGATCCGAGGCTCTTTGATCAGTACCTGAGCGAAGGCTATCCTCTGATTCTCCCCCACCGAGAGGGTGTCTGGGTAGGAATACAGCACTTTCTCCACCTGATCCTCCGGGAATCCGACGCTGAGAAGCACCTGGATCGCTTTCATCTTGGCAAGCTCGGCCGGCATCTTCATGCCTATGCATGTCGAAAGGTTCTGAAGCACATTGTCGAACGGGTAAAGGGTATACTCCTGATGCAGGAATCCTATGTAGGGGGTGACACGACCCTTCCCGGTGAACCCTGACTCGGCCATGTTTATCCAATCGTCGCCCAGCTTTATCTTCACAGTCCCGCTGGTCGCAGGGGTCATGCCCGCGATCATCCTGGAGGTTGTGGTCTTGCCGGCTCCCGAGAGCCCAACCAGGGCCACGATCTCGTTCTGCTTGATATCGAATGAGACTCCGTCCACGGCTTTGACCACACCTCTGACGACGGAGAAGAAGTGCTTCTTCGCATTCTCCAGTTTTATCATCGGTTCGCCGACGTCGGCGTACTCGTGCTTCTCGAAGTGATACTCTTCCATGAATTTGGATGTCACCTCGGCAGGGTCGGCCTTCATTATGACCTTCCCAGCATCAAGCCAGATCGCCTCATCAGACATCTGTTCCACGGCCTCCGGCCAGTGGGATGCCATCACCATGCATATCCCCCTGTCATGGACATATTTCACGAGTCTTTTATGAACGATATCCGCCGTGTACGGGTCCAGCGTCCCGGTGGGCTCGTCCGCCAGGAAGAACAGCGGGTTCTTCGCCAGTTGCCTGGCCATGACCACCCTCTGCTTCTCTCCGCCCGACAGGTCCCTTGCTATGTGAGTGGTCCTGTGGGTCATGTTCACGAAGTCCAGAAGGTCTATCGCCTTCTGGACTTTGTCCGGCACATCACCCAGAGCCTCGAATATGTTCTCCACCACAGTATGATCCCCGAACAGGGCGAAGGTCCTCTGCAGCATGATGGCTATGCGGTTCTTCAGCTCATGCCTTATAGGCTCCCTGTCACCGAGAGCCCAGAAATCCACCCACCTGGTCTTGCTCTCGCCGCCGCATCTTGTGCATGGGACCCCTTCGAATGGCAGATCTAGATTGCCGCACTTGGTACAGTGATTGACATGGTAGAGCACCTTACCCTTATCAGGCCTGTACTCGTCTGTGCCCCTTATCATGTGTATGAGCACACTTTTACCTGCCGCGCTCTTCCCTATGAGCCCGAGTATCTTGCCTGTGGACAGTGTGGCGCTGATATTATCTAGAACAATTCTGCCTTCGAATTTCTTAGTGACGTTCTCTATTTTCAGAAGGTCTACTGATTCATGGGCCATACCCCGTTAAGACTTTACGGTTATAAAATAACGCTGAAATTACCCCTGCAAAATTAGATTGCTGGGTATAGTGTGTTCGGAAGATAATGCCTGCAACCTCTTATCTACTTTCTAAACCATGCGCACCCTATGTTTGTTTCGATGAGGAGGGGTCAAGGCGGACCCATCCCCAAATTCAATGACTACAACCTTTGGAAGGCGATAATCTCTCTTGATGAGTTCATTCCTGTGGGAAGGAAGAAGCTCGCAACCGCATGCGGTGTAGGCGAGGGGAGCATGAGGACCATGCTGGGGATGCTTGAGGAAGGCGGGCTTGTCACGATCACAAAAAACGGGATCTGCCTTACCGAGAAAGGAGCTGAGTACAGGGGCATAATGTACATGGAAGCCAGGCCCATACCGAAATCCTCCCTGACTATAGGGGAGCACGATTGCGCCGTGAAGGTTCCCTTCGCGACAAAGAGAGTGCTCTACGGATGCGAGGAACGTGATGCTGCTATAATGGCAGGAGCTCTGGGAGCCACCACCCTTATCTGCATCAACGGCACACTCAGATTCCCGGGATCGGATTTTCCTGTTGCCTGGGACATTGACTCCGCGATCAGAAGTCATTTCAAAGTTAAGAACGAGGACGTGGTGATAATAGGCACCGCCCAAACACCCGAGATGGCGGAGAAGGGAGCCGTGACGGCCGCCATATCCCTTATGGGGGGACTTCCTCTTAAGAGAAGTTTGGGTGATATGCTAAGGACAGACAGCACAGCCAACGAGGTTCTGTCACTGGCATTCGCCATTCATGAGCTGGTGGGGGGCCTTCCTGTATGTGCCAAGAGCCGCGATAATCTGGGCATAAGGATCGAGAACGGTGCGGTGGTGGACAACGCCTATACGGGGGACATCCTTGAGGAAGTGCTTAGGGAGAACACCACCGTCAGAAGGGTGGCCGAGACGGGCCCCTACAAAGGAGTAAGGGTCATTGTCACTCCTGTGGAGATAGATGGCAAGGTCGTGGCAGCCATAGGCGTGGTCGATATCAGATGCGCTGTCGGAGAGGAGGGATACTTCAGATTGGATCTGGATCACTCATTCTCAAAATAATTCACAGCCTCATCGACAAGATCAGACCATATAAGGCCGGACGGGCCCACCATGTAAGCGACCAATTCCATGGTCTCCAGTATCTCCTTGTCGGATGCTCCTGCCTCCTTCGCCTTATCTGAATGATAGGTGAAGCATTTGGAGCACTGGGATGCGGAGGAAAGTGCCAGAGCTATCAATTCCTTCTCTTTCACAGACAGACTCCCTGCCTTGAATACCTCACGCCTGTAGGCATATAGGGCCCTCAGGACATCTGGGTCTCTCTCATTGAGCATCTTCAGGGACATGATGGTTTTGGGAAAACGCCAACATTTAATAATCTGCCCATACAATGCCATGGCATGGACGACGGGATAGGTCAGCTGAACATACTTAAGGAGCTCAGAGGCGTGGTAAAGGTATTCTATCTTGACCAGGAGATCCTTAGAAAAATCAAGGAAGAGGAGGCCACCGTCAAGGCTACGGGCGATATAGCAGTTCAAAACAAGGGTTTCGAGGAGGCCCTTAAGAGGAAGAGGATCGCCTGCATAGTCAAGAACACCCGGTTCAGGCTCCCTCCTGAGCCTACTGTGGTGCTGTTATCTACGGACGGGAAGCTTATGGGCGTAGAGGTCTTCCCTCAGACCGCCAAGGAATACCAGGACAGAGAAGATGTTGTCTGGCTCTCTGACGGTTTCGTCGTATTCACTGATATAGTGCCCGGGGAAGGGGAGAACGAGGTATTCGTAATGCCCCCCGTATCATTCCCTGAGCTCAACGAGAGCAACGGCTGCGCTAATGTCGTATCATGCAGCCCCGCTCCTACCTGTGACAAGATGATAAGAGAGTACGCCGGAATGGAGGACGACCCGCGTCTCGCCTCTATACTGGTCGCCTTCGACCCCATCTAATCCAAGGTCAGATGGTCTGCCAGGTCGCTCGTCGTCAGGTAGAGGCTCATATTGTCCGTCACTGCGGATATGTGCGTAACCAGTATCCCTGATGCGGTCTTGGAGAAGATCCCTTTCTTAAGTCCCAGGGGCTCGTAGGCTCCTTTGTCCAGCTTCACCCTCACAGACTGAACGGACCAGTGTTCCATCTCCAGGAGCACGTCACTTACAGCTCCCACCAGCAGTCCGTCTGAGGATACCACCTTCTTGCCCAGCAGGAACGAGAGGGACGATATGTTGTCGTTATCCGCGGATATCCTGTCCTTGGAATCCTCCAGGGTGTCCCTGAAGAGTATCACATCGTTGATCGCATACTCCCCCGGACCGACCAGGATCATGGATCTCGCGGATCCGGCGCTGATGATCTTGGACACATCCTTATTGCTCTTGACCTTAAGGCCCAGGATATCCCAGGACACGGGATCGTAGCGCACATCCTGAACATTGCCCAAGAGGTACGCGTCAGAAGATATGACCTCTTTGCCCTTCATCTCATCCAACGCTATGGTTACCATAGTTCATTAATCGAGCAATTGTTATAAAACCGTGGCGGAGGATCCGCACAAGGGGTCCCCTCATCAAACAAAAATGAAAAAAATTGGAAAAGTAAGTGGTTTGATTGGGGCGTTTAACCGCCGCCGGTTGCGGCCAAT
>DAXF01000029.1:14010-21826 GCA_002506255.1 Methanomassiliicoccaceae archaeon UBA367 | reverse complement strand
GAGAATATCGAGTGCGTTACGACGGGCAACGTCTGATTCTCAAACCCCTTTGATTATTCAATAATAGGTGAAGGTCCGGGAGAATATCTGGACCGGATAGCCTATCCATATGTATAGTACGTAATCCTTGGTGGTGTCGACTGTAATATCGCCTCTTACTTCAGAGAAGCGCAGACGTCCCCTTTCACTATAGACTATATTGGAATCATGAGTTATCTTCGATGCAATCACTTTTGCAATCGTCGGAGCAGAATTCGTCGCGACCTTACCACCGAAATTCACTATCATACCCTCTCCGTTATGGTATTTGGAAAGAACGAGGGAGTCCAGCCCTTCCGCCGTATATCCTATGCTCAGATATTCGTCTGTTATGGATTCCGTATTAATTCCGTATGTACAGTCATTATAGATTATATCGAGATCGCGCAGTCTGTCGAAATGCAGACTTTTCTCCCCGGCGTAGATATCCCCTTCCGTACCCATACTGATATTGCTATCCGGAATGCCGAACAAAAGCTGCCCATACCCTTCGCATTCTGTAAGACCCGAAACCGAAGATATGTTGCGCCCGATCACACCGTTCACCCAATACACAACACCTCCCTGTTCCAACCATTTCATCAACGGAGAATCTTTTGTGCAGTCATAGAGAATGTTGGGTATGGCACCGGTCATGAAAAACAATCTGAATGACTGTTTACTGATCGATATGTCTCCCTGGATTCTTTCCAGAAGTTCTTCCGCGTTAACCATCTCATAATCCACTCCGTGGATTTCCAGTTCAGAACATACAATATCCTTCAGATTTCTCAAATAATCATGACTCATATGCGCCTTGTAGGTTTCGTCATAATAGATCAAAAGTTTGTCGGGAACAAGTACGGAACCGACATCGATCATCACTACGCCATATTCAGAAAATGTGTTGCTTGAAATACTATACCCGACTGTACCGTCTCCATTCTCCCAGGATGATGTTTCGTGCCTGTATGGTTCCGTGGCATACGATAATATCTGCCCTGCCAACATAACAATTGCGAACCCGACGAATACAACATAAAGCGTTTTCTTATCCATATTGATTGCTCCTATAGGGTTTCATGAAAGAATATGCTGCTATCACAAGACATGATACGGCGGGGACATACAGTGCCAGTAGGGTATATCCCTGTATAGTGTACAGAGTTTGAAGGAAACCATAATATCCGTTCACCATGGTCTGCAGATCAAATAAACCAGTCCCTGCTGCTAAAGGATAGAGTATGGTATTTCCAAATATCGCTATTGCGTGAATAGGCATCAAAACCGAAAAAAGAACCCAGGGTATGAGCCAAAGCTTCTCTCCGTAGTACACCACCGCAAGAGCCAGAAGAGGTATGGCTATTACAGGATACGTAGATATCGGCGGGAACAAGAAAAACATTGTAACAGACATAAGAGAGGCCATGACCAGCTTCTTATCGTTGTCTCCCTTGCTCAAAAATATCAAAAAGGTAGACAAAACTATCATGAACAGCAAGAACGGCATGACAACAAAGATCTTGTCAGGCATTGGGCAAAGTATCAGATCGATCAAATTCAAACCTCCTGTGGCCTGTGCAGACTCTTCTGCACGGGAGGACAGGAAGATGAGAGAGCGGCCCATCTCCCCCTTCAGGAAAACAGGCAACATTATGAAGATCGCCGAAGCAACAAAACCTGATAAGAAAACTGCCAGATTCCTGAGGGTGCTTCTTATAGTCTCATTCTTTGAAATCACATACAACAGAACCGCGAAGGATATCAATATCGGGAAAACTTTTGTTAAAGTCGCAAGTGCCAGTGACGCACCGGCCAAACCGTATTGGTCTTTCATAAGTGCATAAATAGTAATTAACATAAACATCGCAGACAAGGAATCGAACATGTACGCTATTGAGGATGACCATATGATCAGAGGCGACAAGAAGAATAGCGCAAATCCCAAATTGGCCTTCCTCCTGCTGTCCGTTTTCTCCAAAACGATCGAGTAAACGAGCCAGGAGGATATCAGGTCGAATATTGTCAACGGAATGGAATAGAAAAGATTGAATGATAAGGATGTGACCATTGTATAATGAACGGAGGAGAAATTTGATCCGGACACAAGCTCCAAAGCGAGTGTGCCAGACTCGAAAGGTAACAGAGACCATATTGCAGTGAGAACCGCCAATATATATCCGAATGGGGGAAGATAATAGAAATTCCCGGATTCGTAAAGCGTTCTGTTGCTCTCAAACCCCGCACCGGTTATTATCCAGAACGAGGCATCAAAACTGAATGCGAATGGTATGAGAGCTAATCGGATTACAATGCCTATGATTGCGATTTTCAAAAGAGTACCATTCATACGACTGAACAGCTGGTTTTCTGCAAAACGCTCTCTGATGCACGCCATAGGAACCTTACGGGTAACATTATTGATTCATACTTTATAGTTGGCGGGATTTTTAAATTCGTGATCTGACGTTTTGGAGGAAACTGTTTTGAGTGCGGCACGCATCCAGATTTTGAGGAATTGATTTGGAAGATGTTCGCTCTGATGCCGCCGCCGGTCTTGCCAAGCGAGCAATACCTAATGTATTGTTCAACTTCCTTCCTTTCATACTCACGGCCATTGTTGGTCTTTTCATGGTACCGTTCTTCATCGGGAAGCTCGGTATAGTCGCATACAGTGTTGTTCCTTTGGCACTTTCAATGACCGGATATGTAACGTTAATATCTGATGCCATATCCAACTCAATAGGGCGCTATCTTGCGGTGGCAATACAACGTAATGATCAAAAAGATGCCGAGAGGGTATACAATACTGCATTATTTGGTCTCCTAAAGATAGCGATTGCCGCAATACCTGTAATTGCCCTTCTTTCTTTGTTGTCCCCTTCTCTTTTCAACATAACATGGTCCGACCCCCTCAGAGTGCAGGTCTTCTTCCTCACGATCCTGGGATCGGTCATCGTGATCTCCTGGAGCAGTCTTTTCCTCATGGTCCTCTTCGCATCCAACAGACTGGATCTTGTCGGAATCGTGAAATCAATCAACATAATCTTCCAGTTCGGGATGATAGTCCTGCTTCTTACATACAGGGCCCCTGATGTCACATACATTGGGATCTCTTATCTTCTGGCATCCTTCGTTTTCATGTTCCTTGGATGGTTGTTCATGAGAAGAGTGCAACCCAACCTGAGGGTCAGAAGATCTTGTTACAATAAAGACTACTTCAAAGATATGGCCGGCCTGGGAGGATGGACTCTCATCAACAACCTGGGCAACCTCCTATTCATACAAATGTCCCTCATAATGGTGAATATACTCTACGGATCAGAATCCGGTGGGAATTTCGGCATCGTGGTCTCAATAATCACCATGGTGATATCTTCAACAATAATATTCTCAGAGGTTTTCGCTCCCCCCATTTACCATTTCTATTCTTCCGGAGACCATGTGCGCATGAATATGGTGTCCAGATTCTCAGTCAAGGCCACCGGCATAGTGCTCGGTTTCCCTCTGGCATTCGTCTTCGTGTTCATAGACGACATACTCTCTGCATGGGTGGGCCCCCAGTTCTTGTTCCTTTCCCCGGTCATAATGCTCATGATCGCCTTCATGGTTGGCATACAATCCATAGTTCCGGCCTACACACTCACAATGGCTTACAAAAGTATGCGTGTACCGGCGACTCTCTCAATCCTTTTCGGTCTACTGAATATCGGCCTGATCATTGTTTTCTATGTTGCGACAGAACTCGGCCTTCTAGGAGTCGCCTTAGCATGGACTGCATCCATGTTCCTCAGGAACTGTGTTTTCATGCCGTGGTATATAGCTAAAGCAACAGACGTCCCGATTCGAAGCTATTTCATACCTCTGATCTACGGATACCTCTACTTCATCATCAGCGCCGCCTTGTGCTTTGCAATCGATCATATCTTCGGATTAAAGCTCTCCATACTTGGCCTGGTAGCGGCATTTATCGTTCTATTCTCGATCTATATGCTGATCTTGATACCGACGCTGAAAGAAAACGAAAAATCCGTGCTTCTTTCCACTCTCCCGAACACCATATCCTCCTCCAAACTCGCAAAAAGACTATTCAAATAACAACTGGCGCATATACGTGAATATTCCCTGATGAAAGGTGAGCCGATGAAAGTACAATTGATACGCAGCGCGGCCGAAAAAGAAGACAATCAGTCGGGCATCGGATATTATGCGGATTACATAGAAGCTTTGCTAAGGGATTCGAACATTGAATATGAGGCCATCTATTTCGAAGTCAACCGTACAAAGGGAATTAAGTCGCTCTTCCTTGATAATATGGTCTACCCTTTCCTCAGAGTCTGCAGGGCATCAAAAAAAGTAGATATAGTTCATGCCACCGCAGAACACTGTTCTGTTTTTTTCCCGTTCACGAGAAGCAGGAAAGTGCTTACTTTCCATCATGTCGTAAAGCCAACAGAAACCCACAGAACGTGGGATCTCATATGGCATTTCTCGGTCTTCATAGCTAAGCATTTCGCAGACGAGTTCATCGCGATTTCTAATCAGACCAAAGAGGACATGATCAAATCTCTGAAGATACAGAGTGAAAAGATAACAGTAATAACACATCCGCCAAAACTCTCCATGTACAAGAGCGATGTCGTGAAGGAGGACCTTGTCCTGTTCATCGGCACCCTATGCGAACGGAAAAGACCCGGCCTTGCAATAGACGTTTTTCGTCATATGCTTGAAAATGATGAATTGAAAAACTACAAGATGATCATATGCGGGGACGGACCTATCAGACAGGACGTGGAGGAATATATACGCAAATACGGTCTGGAGGAGTCAGTAGACATGATCAGCAACATCTCCGAGGAGGAGATTTGCCATCTGTACAACCGCAGTAAGATACTTCTTAACACATCCAGTCTGGAAGGTCTCGGGATCACTACTCTGGAGTCTCAGAAATGCGGTACTCCGGTTCTGTATTTCAGAGATGCGGATATGCCACAAGAAATAATGGTGGCCGCAGTCCCCTGCGATAATGCTGAAGACATGGCCAATCAAGCCTTACGGATACTGACTAACGAAAAAGAAACGGAGAGGCTTGCAAGAGCAGGTATCGATTACGCAGAAAGCTTCGGCGAAGATTATTTTAAGGAGATGGAGAAGGTCTACAGGAAGCTTCTCTGATCAATCTTCCAATAAATCAGAGTACATATTCAAAAGAGCTTTCGGGTATTCTTTCTCCAGAGACCTTTCCTCGACTGATTTAAGGTGAGAATTCCTGAATTCCTCATCTTTGATCAATCTCAGCATATTCTCGGCAAAATCCTTCTCATCGATCGAAGGGATGAAATTGACCGTTACCTCCTCGGGTATTCTAGCATCCCTGAAGAAAACCACAGGAGCTCCGCACGCCTGTGCCTCTAGGGCTGTCATTCCCAAACCCTCATGCATCGACGAATTCGCGAATACCGATATCCTGTTGTAGAATTCGATCAGCTCATCTTTGGTCATTCTGGGAATGAATTCGATTCTTTCCGATATCCCCAACTCTGCGGCTGCGGATTCCAATTCACCTCTTAGCGGACCGTCGCCGCATATTACGAAACGATATCCTTCAGTTCCGGGCATCTCGGTGAAGAGTTTAAATGCCCTGAGCCCGCCGATGATGTTCTTCCTCTCTATCAGCGTTCCCACGAATCCTATGGTCTTCTCTCTTGATCTTTTTAGATTGCGGAATTCGGGGGCAGGGCCGTGCATCATAACACGTATCTTTTTCTCATCGATGCCGTACGTCCTGATGAGATCCTCCTTCGTCTGCTGCGATATCGCTATGATCATATCCGAATGAGATACGGCGATTTTCGCAGCCATCTTCCATATGGGATACAAAAGTCTGGATCTGCCCTCTCTGCTGTCTGAGACATGATGGAATGTGACCACTTTCTTACCACGAACGAATGGTAAGAAGAGGCAGCAAAGCTCCTCCGTTGCGTGATATATTCTTGACCGGGAATTGATGATGTAAAGCAGCGGCTCTATGAATCCGTACTTCAGACATTCTGCGTGGCCATCCTCTGTCGTCAGCTTGAAGCGTATCTCTCCGTGACTGAGAGATGAGCTTTGCAGTACGGATCCGACAACATCCGAGTAAGCTCCGACACCCGTTTCCTTTGACTCCTTCCCGCGCCTCAGAACAATAACGTCGATCAACGTATCGCCATCCGAATCAGACAGAATACTCGGTCGCATCCTTTTCCAAAGACTCGGATATGAATCGGGCCATGGCATGCAGCAGGACCACGTGGCAATCCTCCGCCTTCTTCATGTCATCCAGAGCCACATGCACAGGATAATCTGCGAGCTTCTTCAGACGTCCGCCATCAAATCCCGTGAAGGAGATGACCTTGCAGCCCACGGACCTTGCGTACTCGGCAACCTTCACCACGTTCTCCGAGTTCCCGCTGCCCGAGATACAGAACACGATGTCCCCTTCCTTCAGAACATCCTTGATCTGCATATAGAAGACGTTCTCATATCCGTAGTCGTTGGAAAGTGCCAGCAGCGTGGTTACGTTGTCGCAGAGGCTTACGAACTGGAACCTCTTCTTCAGCTTCCCGGACACGGCTATATTGAAATCGTAGGCCGCATGGGATGCGGTAGAACCGCTGCCCCCGTTTCCCATTATGAAAACCGCGGAATCACGCCTGTACGCCTCCGCTATCGCCATGGATGCCTCTGCAACGGAATCGGTGTCAAGGGATTTCAGCGCATCTCCGACCCCGTCAAGATACTCTCTCAGTCTGGATGTTCGGACGCTCATGCTAATTGATACCACAGTGCCCTGACCCTTTATTTATCTTCCCAGGTTCCCGGGAGATACGGAATCCGACAGAATCGATAGAAAGCGTATAAATCATTAATCCCCGGACCCGCCTATCTGGGATATATTACCAAGAGGAAATCATGGTAAGCGTAAGTGTCATAATCCCGGCCTATAACGAATCCGACACCCTCCGCAGGATATCCCGTTTCCTGGAAGAACAGGAGTTCGGTGACATGGAGGTCATCTTCGTCGTGGATGATAGATCCACCGACGGAACGCCGGAGCTCGTCGAAGAGATGGCACAGGTCTCCGGGAAACTCAGGGCGATCCTGCAGAAGGGACCGGGAGGACTGGGGGGAGCCAGGAACATCGGCCTGGATGCCGCTGCCGGGAAGTACGTATGGTTCCTGGATGCCGACGACCGCCCGTACCCGGATTTCCTGCGGACCATGTATTCTCTGGCAGAAGAGCACGATGCCGAGATAGCACAATGCAATTTCATACGCTCTTCCGATCCTGAGACGAAAGAGCCGGATACGGAATGCGATGCTCTGGTGGCGAGCGGCAAGGAGGCCCTTACGGAGAGGGTCCACGAGAGAGTACCCGTAACGGCATGGTCAATGCTAATAAGAAGAGATTTCCTTTTGAATAACGGATTGAGATTCTCTGAGGGCGGTTACGCCGAGGACGTGGATTTCATATATCGTGCGTTTGAGAAATGCCGGAGATACTGCTACTGCGGGAAACCGATGTACCTTTATCTGGAGAATGAGAACTCCGTCTGCTTCACGAAGCAGAATGAGCGCGGACAGGGCGAGATATCCACTTACGACAGTCTTTACGAGCACTTCCGGAACGGTGATCCCGAATTCTACAAGGTGTTCAGAAGAAGGTCCGCCCTCATGAGGGTGCGCTCCGCTTCCCACATGGACTGCGAGAACTTCGTCGCGTACATAAAGAGCCGGGAATGCAGGGATATGATGA
>DAXF01000029.1:11918-13780 GCA_002506255.1 Methanomassiliicoccaceae archaeon UBA367 | reverse complement strand
CTTATTACATAGCGATAAAGATATTCCTTAAGTTCATCTACTACCGCGATAAGCGGATATTCGGCAGGAGACCCCGTAAATGAAGGCACTGATCACAGGCGGCGCGGGATTCATAGGCAGTCATCTTGCAGATCTCCTGCTCAGTAAAGGATGGACGGTCGTATCCGCTGATGTGTCGGAGGATGTCAGGAACATCTCCCATCTGATCGGAAAGGAAGGATTCGAGCATGTGCGCATGGATGTCAATGACACTGCGGAACTGTGCGAAGCAGCGGAAGGATGCGATATCATCTATCATATGGCTGCGAACTCCGACATAAGAGCCAGCGGGAAGGATCCCGATATAGATTTCAGGAATACCCTGATGACCACCCGATCCGTATTGAAGTGCATGAGGATGCACGGTCCGGGGAGACTGTTCTTCCCTTCCACTTCCGCCGTTTACGGGGATCGGGGCACCGAACTATTGAACGAGGAATTGGGGAACCCGGAACCGGTATCTTACTACGGGGCATGCAAGCTTGCATCGGAGGCTCTCATCTCAGCGTATACGCACATGAATTCCTTCTCCTCGGTGATCTTCAGATTCCCCAACGTTGCCGGTCCGAGGCTCACGCACGGCGTGATCTTCGATTTCATCGATAAACTTAGGAAGAATCCGGACAGGCTGGAGATACTCGGTGACGGTAACCAGGACAAGCAGTACGTCCACGTTCTCGATCTTGTACGTGGAATCGTCAAATTCACGGGTGATATGAGTACGGGGATCCGGACGTACAACATATCATCCGGCTCATCCGTCACCGTACGAAGGATCGCGGACATCGTATGCGAGGAGATGGGCGTCTCCCCCGAATATGTTTACACGGGAGGCAGAACCGGATGGAAAGGGGATGTCCCCTGCTTCAGATACGATACCGCGAAGGCGGAAAGGGAAGGCTGGGTCTATGAGCACGATTCGGAAGGAGCTGTGCGTGAGACCGTGAGGTCCGTACTGGGTTGATGCCATGGACATCGATTCCGTGATTGAGAAAATCGAAGAATATGAGTATGTTTCATTCGACGTTTTCGACACTTTGCTGCTGAGACCGTACGTAAAACCAACCGATCTGTTCCGGCACATGGAGATCAACGAGAATACACCGGAATTCGCTGATGCCCGCATCTCCGCCGAGAGAAGAGCCAGAACTAAGGATCGCCCCGAGGTTACGCTCTCGGACATATATGATGCGATGGACACGAAGTTCTCGCATATGATGGAGAAGGAGCTTGAGTACGAGGCTCAGGTACTGCAGCCGAACCCGGAGATGAAGAGGGTCTTCGATCTTACTCTGAGTAAAGGAAAAGTGGTGATCCTGCTGTCGGATATGTATCTCCCGTCCGCATTCATAGCGGACGTTCTCTCGAAGAGGGGATTCTCCGGGTACAGAAAGCTCTATGTTTCAAGCGATAACGGGAAGAGCAAATGCTTTGGTGACCTGTTCCGTCAGGCCCTTGGCGATCTGAATGTCCTGCCTTCGGAACTGCTGCACATAGGCGATGACGAACGTTCGGACGTCAGGACTCCGTCCGCCATGGGAATAGGCACCGCAAGATACGAAAAGGTCATGGAACGCTATCTCAGGGAGCACAAGCGTGAACGGAGATTCTACCTGAGGAAGAAGGACCTGGGCAGGTCCGTGATCGTTGGAATAGATGCTTTGAATTGGATATCCCGTAACGAAGTGAACTACTGGCACAGTCTCGGTTACAGATACGGCGGTCCGGTGCTGACCGCTTTCGCTTCCTTCATAAACGATAATGCGGATGATAAGGAAGGAACGATACTCTTCATAGCCAGGGACGGGTGCGGTCCCCGGAGG
>DAXF01000029.1:10991-11645 GCA_002506255.1 Methanomassiliicoccaceae archaeon UBA367 | reverse complement strand
GGATACGAGGAGCAGATAGTTGACCACTTCTCGGAGAAGGGATTGCTTCACGTCGGCGAGGACAGGAAGCGCTTCTTCTCCGAGAACCGTGATATGTTCGAGAAACTGATGGCCGATAAGCTGAACGCTTACGGTGAATACCTCTCAGGTAACGTCAACTCTGGCACAGTGTACGTGGTGGATGCCACCACTCAGAAGTTCTCTTCACAGAGGCTTGTGGAAGCCGCATTGGGAAGGAACACCGTAGGATTGTACTACACGATGCTTTCTCGTACTGACGTATGCGACTGCAGATCTTTCGTAAAGTACAGAAGAGTGCCTCTGGCATATACGAGGGTGGACGTTCCGGAGTTCCTTATGTCTTCCCCGGAACCTCCCGTCTCCGGTATGGATAACGGGAATCCCGTCTTCTCCGAGAACGTATCGGAAGAGGAGAGATTCAGACTAGGGATAATGGATGCTGTCATGGAAGGCGAGAATGAATACGCCGGAGATGTGAAGAATGTGTTCGGTGCGTTGATCCCGAGAACCGAACCGGATACTGCGGAGGATTGGATAAGATCCATGACGGCCAACAGGACGGATGAGGATCTGGAACATCTGTCAGGACTGTTCTGGGCAAGTGATCCCGCCCATGACGAATATCACGGGATC
>DAXF01000029.1:10395-10746 GCA_002506255.1 Methanomassiliicoccaceae archaeon UBA367 | reverse complement strand
AAGCCTCAGAAGAAGGATCGAATGAGCCAGCATACAAGAATCATCTTCTTTGTCCCCGTTGGTCGTAATATATGCGATCTGGAAATACACAATGTGGCTCTTTCATTATTTCACCGGGAGACAGATATAACTTAGATATCTTTAAATCGAGACTGGTCGGTCTCATATAGGCAGAGGTCGTCTTTTGAACGATGAAGAAAACCCTCTTAAGGAGCTGCTGAGGCAGATTAACAGATTCGTCGATGACTTAGAGCATTCCTTGAACGACAGGATCCGTCTCGACGTGGATTGCGATAATGCCATCCTGTGCGGGATGGGGGGCTCCGCCATATCCGGCGATGTGGTAGCGGA
>DAXF01000029.1:835-10242 GCA_002506255.1 Methanomassiliicoccaceae archaeon UBA367 | reverse complement strand
TCCGGCGATGTGGTAGCGGATCTTTGCGTGGAAGTATCTGACATTCCGATAGAGGTGCTCAGATACCCGTCCCTGCCGGGATGGGTATCTAAAAGGACATTTGCCGTGGTGGCAAGCTATTCCGGCAATACTCATGAGACGCTGAGCATGTACAGGGAGGCCGCGGGCACGGGATGTCCCGTGGCCGTCATATGCTCCGGCGGTGAGATCGAGAAGATCGCAAAGGAACGCGGAGACTTTGTCGTGAAAGTGCCGGCAGGCATACAGCCCCGCCAATCGATAGGATTCATGATCGGCTACATCAGCAGGATGATGGACCTGGCCGCCGGGACGGACGTGGCGGGAATGATCAGAGATACAATACCCCGCCTGAGAGATTACAATAACGCACTGAACGAAGATGACGGCGATAACGCGGCCATAAGAATATCTGAGGCCATTCACGATAAGATACCTATCATATGCGTTGACGAGCCCGCTTCGTCCGTAGCCATGCGCTGGCGCTCTCAGCTGGCGGAGAACTCCAAGATCTCGTCCTTCAGCTGGACCATGCCGGAGTTCAATCACAATGAGATCGTGGGATGGACGGAAACGCCCAGGGAGGAGCTGTTGCCTCTTCTGCTGATGCCTAATGTGTATCCTGAATGCATGAACGGGATACCGGAGTCCACTAACGCTACGTTGGAGAAGAACGGTGTGCCATTCTACCAGGTGACGATGGATGGCAGGAACAGGACCGAATGCTTCCTTAAGGCCTTGATGCTGGGGGATCATGTTTCCTACCGTTTGGCTAAGCTTAGGGGTGTGAATCCGATAGAGGTGAAGCCCATCGTCTCCCTGAAGAAGGAGATGGAGAATAATATGAAGGCGGGCGTAAAACAGCGCGTTCCGGATCTTTGATCAGCGGATGCCGCATTCGCATCTTATCCGTACGTAATAGCTGCTCTTCTTATCGCAGACGATCTCTTTCAACTTATCTGGCGTGATGTATCCCTTCTCCAAAGCTATCTTCTCCGGGCAGGATATCTTCCCGCCGGCCTGCTCTATGTTGTATACGAAAACACTTGCCGATAACAGCGATTCGTGGGTGCCGGCATCGAACCATACGGAATCGCCGTCAAGTTGTCTTGCTTTCAGCTTCCCGTCCCTAAGATAGATGTTATTGAGATCCGTTATCTCCAGCTCACCGCGTGGAGAGGGTTTCAGTGTTTTAGCGTGTTCCGAGACGTTGCCGTCGTATATGTACAGGCCCACCGCCGCAGTATTGGATTTCGGGACGGCGGGTTTCTCTTCTATCGATATGACGTTGAAGTTCTCGTCGAAATCAATGACACCAAAACGCTCCGGATCGGGAACGTCGATGCCGAATACGGTGGCGCCTTCGTTATTCACGATGGAGTCTTTCAAAGATGATTCGATGGTCCTGCTGTGGAAGATGTTGTCCCCCAGTATCAGTATCACGTCATCGCCGCCGATGAATTCCTCTCCGATGAGGAACGCGTCTGCTATTCCGCGGGGAACGTCCTGAACGGCGTAGCTTATCCTTATGCCGAGATTGGAACCGTCTCCCAATAGTCGCATGAATCCTTCCTGGTCGCGGCGGGTCGTGATTATGAGTATATCCCTTACGTTAGCCTGCAGTAAAGTGGATAAGGGGAAGAAGATCATCGGCCGGTCGTATATCGGTAAAAGGCATTTCGGAACGGGCACCGTGGCCGGGTAGAGCCTTGTACCAAGGCCACCGGCCAGGATTATGCCCTTCATGAATAGCAAACATCCATTCATGTATTAATCCCTAATCTTGTTGGATCATGAAAAACAACTTTCTCCGTCTTCAAAACCACACCCGCCACTTATGAGTGTTAACATAACCGGTATATTATTTTTTAAATGAGAAAACGCATCTCAAATTTCTATTCAATTCAGAAAGAAACCATATAATAAAACACATCCATTCTCATTCGTTTTACCATGAAGGCCGTAATACTTGCCGGAGGCTTCGGAACCAGGATCTCGGAGGAAAGCCACCTCAGGCCAAAACCTATGATAGAGATAGGCGAACAGCCGATCCTTTGGCACATCATGAAGATGTATACTTCGCACGGAATAACGGACTTCGTGATCTGCGCAGGATACAAACAGCATATGATTAAAGAATATTTTAGGGATTATGCCATGCGTTGCAGCGACATGACCTTCGATTTCACAAACGGAGGATACGTTACGTTGCACAGGGACGACTCGGAGCCGTGGAAGGTTACCGTCATTGACACGGGACTGAATACCATGACCGGCGGCCGCATAAAGCGAATAGCCAAACACATAGGGGACGAGACGTTCTGCATGACCTACGGTGACGGCGTTTCCGACGTGCGGTTGGATGAGCTTGTATCATTCCATAAAAAGCACAAGAAGAAAGCCACCCTCACGGCCGTACGTCCGGCAGGGCGTTTCGGGATGATGGATATGGAAGGCGACGCGATCACGGCCTTCAGGGAGAAGAGCGCCGAGGATTCGGGATGGATAAACGGCGGATTCATGGTCTTGGAGCCCGATGTGTTCGAAATGATAGAGGGTGATTCCACTGTATTCGAAAGAGAGCCAATAGAACGTCTGGCTTCCGAGGGGGAGCTGATGGCGTACAGGCACGGAGGCTTCTGGCAATGCATGGACACAATGCGCGACAAAGAGGGTCTGCAGGCGCTATGGGATTCGGGGAAGGCACCATGGAAAACCTGGTGACGCTGTCCGACCATTTCAGAGGAAAGAAGGTCCTGGTCACCGGGCACACGGGCTTCAAGGGATCCTGGTTGTGCAAGATACTGGATATCCTGGGTTCGGACGTTTACGGCTATTCACTGAAACCGCCCACGGATCCGAACCTTTATGAGATAATCAATGCGGATTCCTTCGTCCGTTCCAAATATGCGGACGTGCGCGACATCCGCTCAATGGAGAATTTCTTTTCAGAGGTTCGACCGGATATCGTAATACATATGGCGGCACAGCCGCTAGTCAGGGACAGTTACAAAGATCCGAGATACACATATGAAACGAATGTGATGGGCACAGTGAACGTCCTTGAATGTGTCCGTTCGAACGACTGTGTCAAATCCTTCCTTAATGTAACTACCGATAAAGTATATGAGAACAGAGAATGGGACTACGGCTACAGGGAGATTGATCCCCTCAACGGACATGATCCGTATTCCAACTCCAAAAGCTGTTCCGATATCATCACGAGCAGTTACAGGAAGAGCTTCTTTGCCGACGGGAGATGTGCTATATCCACAGCCCGGGCGGGGAATGTCATAGGCGGAGGGGATTTCGCCTTTGAACGCATAATCCCGGACTGTGTGAGGGCGGCATATTCCGGAACGCCGATACGTTTGCGCAATCCCTCCTCCATAAGACCTTACCAACACGTATTGGAGCCTCTCTTCGGCTATCTGGGGATAGTGAAATGCCAGTCTGAAAACATAAAAAAGGCAGGAAGCTACAATATCGGTCCGGAGTATTCAGACTGCATAACGACTGGGGAACTGGCGACGATGTTCTGTGATATATGGGGCAGAGGATTGAAATGGGAGGGGACCAAGGAGAACGGGCCTCACGAGGCTACGTTCCTGAAGCTGGACAATTCTCTTTTGAAATCCAGGATAGGATTCTCTCCGAAATGGAATATCGAGAAGGCTGTGAAAAAGACGGTCGAATGGACAGAGGTCTGGGTGAACGACGGCGATGTGGCAGGATGCATGGAATCGCAGATCGAAGAATATGCGGGTGAGTGAATGACCGATACCGATAAGGAACAGGCGAAGAGAGAGATACTGGAGCTCGTAGGAAGATACTGTGAAAGGTATCATAAAAGAAGGTCATTCTCAGAGGGCGACCGCGTACCTTACGCCTCCCGCGTTTACGACTGGGAGGAGATGGTCAACCTCGTGGATTCTGCACTCGAATTCTGGCTGACCTCGGGAAGATATACAGACCTGTTCGAGAAGAAGCTCTCAGAATATCTTTGTGTGAAACACTGCAGTTTTGTGAACTCCGGTTCTTCTGCGAATCTTCTTGCCTTCATGGCACTCACATCTCCTATGCTGGGGGAACGCGCGGTGCATCCCGGCGATGAGGTCATAACGGTGGCCTGCGGATTCCCGACCACGGTCACTCCAATCATCCAGTACGGTGCAATACCGGTTTTTGTGGATGTTACAATACCTCAGTACAACGTTGATACGTATCAATTAGAAAAGGCTCTATCAGAAAAGACAAAGGCTGTCATGCTGGCGCACACGCTTGGAAATCCGTTCGACATCGAGCGGGTCAAGGATTTCTGTGACAGGAACGATTTGTGGTTGATAGAGGACAACTGCGACGCTTTGGGCTCACGATACGCATACAAAGGCAGGGAATATTTTACAGGGACTATCGGTGACATTGGCACCTCGAGCTTCTATCCGCCACACCATATGACCACGGGAGAAGGCGGTGCGGTTTATACCAACAACGATAAACTGAACAAGATAGTCCGTTCCCTCAGAGACTGGGGAAGAGACTGTTCTTGCGCATCAGGGCAGGACAACCTGTGCGGGCACAGATTCGACAGGCAGTACGGCGATCTTCCTTTGGGATACGACCACAAGTACGTTTATTCTCATTTCGGATATAATCTGAAAGCGACCGATCTGCAGGCTTCGATAGGATGCGCCCAGCTGGAAAAGCTTCCAGGATTTGTGGAAAAGCGAAGACATAACTTCACAAGGCTGAGACTCATACTCAAAGATGCGGAGGGCAAGATCGTGCTCCCGGAGCCTCTGGATGGAAGCGAACCGAGCTGGTTCGGGTTCCTCATCACGTGCAGAGAGGGCGTAGACAGGAAGAAGATCGTTTCGTACATAGAGAATAAAGGAATACAAACGAGAATGCTGTTCGCCGGCAATCTGATCAAACATCCGTGTTTCGACGGGATGCGAAAGACCGGTGAGGGATATCGCATGATAGGCGATCTGAAAAATACCGACAAGATAATGAACAGTACGTTCTGGGTCGGCGTCTATCCGGGAATGACTGATGAGATTACAGATTACATTGGGAAGATTATCCTCGAGGCTCTGAAATCATGAAAATACTGATGCTTGGCAGTACAGGATATGTGGGTACGAGACTTGTATTAGACATTGCACGCGAAAATGATGTATATTGCGCAGTAAGACCAACATCTGATGTCAGAGCAATCAGGGATGCCGGTGCCGAAATAGTGTCAGTCGAATCTCTGAGTGGTCTTACCGGACCTATAGATGTTTTTGTCAATCTTTCATGCAAGTACATTAAGAACTCAGAATGTAGTAAAGACATCATCGAATCGAACCTCTGTGACCCTTTGCGGGTACTGTCCAAATGCGTCGATATCGGAGTAGAAAAAGTGGTTACAATAGGTACTGGACTCCCCGAGGGCTTCAACGAATACACATATACAAAAAAGATGTTCTCTGATTATGGACGCTGGCTAACGGCTAAGCAAAAGAAACTCTCATTCTATAATGTGATACTCGAAACATATTATGGGCCTAATGAGCCGCCCGGGCGTTTTATCCCGGAAGTCATAGAGAAGCTGAAGGCCGGAGAATCTGTAAAATTAACGAAGGGCACCCAAAAAAGAGATCTGATTCATATTGATGACGTGATTTGTAATCTAAAAAGAATGATTTTTGATATTGACAAATCAGGATACCACGATATCCCTCTGGGCACAGGGGATGCACCGACAATCTGTGAAATCACAGATTATATGAAAATGGTATGTGATTCCCAATCAGATCTTATGTATGGTGCCGTTCCGATGAGGCCAGGGGAGCCCGACTCGGTTGCAGATGTTGAACTTATGAAACTCTACGGCATTGAGGCGAAAATTAATTGGAAAGATGGGCTGAGAACCATGTGCGAGGTAAGAAGATGAAAATACTGATTAACGGCGGATGCGGATTCCTTGGGAGCAATCTTGCTTCTTATGGGATAGATAAAGGGTATGATATTACAGTCTTCGATAATCTTTCACGTACCGGAACCTTGGAGAATCTATCATGGCTTAAGACCAGGGGCGGGTTCGAGTTCATACCCGGGGATGTCAGAAACAAAGAAGATGTTGAGAATGTGGTACGAAACGGAAACTACGATGCGATATTCCATATGGCAGGACAGGTTGCAATGACGACATCCATAGCCGATCCGTATAAGGATTTCCAGATCAATGCGATGGGCACATTGCACACACTGGAGGCGGTACGCAAACACAGTCCGAAGACGCACATTTTTTTCTCGTCTACGAACAAGGTATACGGAAGCCTTGATCAGTACACTTATACAGAAAAACCAACGCGCTTTATCTGTGAAGAGTTCCCTAACGGTTTTGACGAGTCCGTTCCGTTGGATTTCAGTTCGCCTTACGGTTGTTCTAAAGGGGCAGCGGATCAATACATGCGTGATTATTCAAGGACATTCGGGCTCAACACCACAGTATTCAGGCACTCATCCATGTATGGGTCCAGACAGTTCGCCACATTCGATCAGGGCTGGGTAGGGTGGTTCTGCAAGAAGGCCTTGGACCTGAGCAACGGCATCAAAGAACGGTTTACAATCTCAGGCGGTGGAAAACAGGTTAGAGATATACTCCATGCAGAGGATATGATATCGCTTTATTACACCGCACTCGAAAAACGCGACGTGGTTTCCGGTAAGATCTACAACATAGGAGGTACCATGGAGCAGTCCCTTTCGCTTTTGGAACTGTTCGATATTCTGAACAGGGAATTGGGTGTGGATATGAAGTACGAAAAGCTGCCGCCCAGGCTGGGAGATCAGAAGGTGTTCGTCGCCGACGTGGGGAAGATAAGCAATGACATCGGTTGGAAGCCCAAAGTTAGTGCGACGGAAGGAATATCATCGATGCTAAGATGGGTTGACGAGGTATGAACAACCAGTGTCCATTGCTGGTAGTCATGGCCAGACGCGGCGTTTCGATAAAAAGATTCGTATAGTACGATTGTAATCGCTCCCAAGGCGGTAAACGTTATGTCCGGTGATGTGAACAAAGAAGCTACAGGGAGCCTGCATATGGATTTTGGAGAAAGGATGTGCTTATTTTTCAAAAATCCTCTTACCGAGGACTCAGATGTGGTAGGTTACTGCAAGGAGAGGGCGGAGGCAGGGGACTACAATGCAATGTTGTGGCTTGCCCGCATGTACCGTGACGGCAAAGGCGTTAGAAAAAATGCGTCGAAAGCGTTGGAATGGTACAAAAAAGCAAAAGACCACAATGTCTACGCCAAATTCGAATCTCTTGCAATGCTATCGAACCGGGAACGAAAGTTCGAGAACATTCCGGAAGGTTTGGTGATAGACAAACGGAAGAAAGAGCGATTGTTCGTTTACAAGTTCAATGGTAAATCCATGTGGCTCTTGGTTCATTTATTCCCATTTACGCATTACAATGTTGTTGGTTTCTCATACGAGGACAAAGGTCAAGTAGGATACAATGAAGGCTGTGAGGATTACGATAAAATTTTGGTTGCAAACATTTACGACTCATTTGCAATCAGGGACGGGCTTATATCGGAGGGCATATCAGCCGATAAGATAATCACCGCAAAAAGATACCTTGATAAAGAAAAGTTCGATGGGGACGCAATAGTATGTGACTTCGGTAAAGAGGTATCAGACAAGAAAGCATGGGTTGTCGTACCTTATGAAACAAACGGCTTGATATGGCATTACAATTTTTTCAAGAGTTTCAAGGGAGAGGACAAGTCGAAGTGCGATTATGTTGTTGATATGCAAAATCATGACTCTATGATGATTGATCATGGTGATATTGGTCGCTATAACCCGTGGCATTATTACATCAAACCCGTTTCATCACTGACCCTGGATGAAGCATATACTCGAAAGGAAGTAATAATATCCCGCTGGACGTCCCCGAAGCCGAAGAAGCGCACACCCCCCGATCTGCCTCTGACACTCTCTGACACGCTCAATAACAGGATAGATGCCGAATTTAAAAACTTTAACGGTTGGGATAGAACAATCGGGGTGATTGCTCGCGGAACGGATTATGTCTCTATTCAACCATATAATCACCCTGTGCCTTTGGATGAGTATGAATTAGTTGAGATTGTGGAAGAAAGAATGAAGAACCTTGGTTTCGCACATATTTACCTAAGTACTGAGGATCAGGAGGTGTATGATTTTTTCAAAAATCGTTTTGGAGACAAAATGTTCGCCATAGAACAGATGCGCTTCAAAAAAGTTTCAACGCTCAATGCTACTCTCTTTAATAATGACATAACAGAACCATTCGGAAAATTGATTCAGGGTGAGCGTTATCTGATTGCGACGCACCTGGTCACTAAATGCAAGTTAGCGCTAGTATTTGGAGGGACAGGTCCCAATTATGTTCGCAGGAATTCGAGTTGTATAGCAGAAAGGCATGCCAAGGGGAATTGGGGGCAATTTGGAAACGCTCCACTAATTGTCTGCAGCCATAATAAAAACCATTTCTCCATAGACGATGCGAACTGTGAATGTCGGCCCGCAAATAGTGTATATTCGAGTGGTTGCATTCAGATGGGAGTCGACCAAGAAGTTTTCATCGATGACGTGAATATATATTTGGACGCAAAAAAAAGATACGTTTGTTCTTTTAATGCAGAGGAACCAGATTCTATTTCCATATCAATCGAGTTGCATTCCTGGGATGGAGAAACAAAAGTTATTGAACTCAGACATGGCGACACGTTTACAACATCAACGGACTTCCGTTCCGGGAACGTAGCCATCAGACGGGGGTCTAGTTGTAATTCTGAAATAGGAGTTCAAATCGAGGAAGGAGATACTCCGACCAGTTATGAACCGTCGCGTTATAGTTGGACTCAGATATGTCTAAAGGATACCGCAGGCAACGAATATGCGCTCGAGAATATTGATTATATCGATTTTAACAAAGGTGTCTTTTCAACACAAGGTACGGAACGCATACTAGATTACGAGGAGATTCACAGGTATCATGAGATAGTGTGTTTTAAGAGGGGTTTTTTGACATACTGTAGGGGAGAATATCACGGAAATCAAGGTGTGATATCAAAAACATCCATCAGAGAAGCCGTAAGCCCTCAATGTATTATTGGAAAACCAAAGCAATTGCGTCGGTTTTCACACACAGTCAGTATGGCTGATAATTTGATAAAGGGTTCGGAGGGCGATATCGAGCGTGCTATATGCATCTATACATACCACGCAACGAACGGTGACACTACCGCTATGGGTCGTTTAGCCAGGGCTTGCCGCGACGGCAGGGGCGTCGAGAAGGACCTGGATAAAGCGGCGGAATGGATGCGCAAAGCAGCAGATAA
>DAXF01000029.1:487-642 GCA_002506255.1 Methanomassiliicoccaceae archaeon UBA367 | reverse complement strand
AAGAATGAGCTGTTCGACATACTATGGAAGATCAATACTCCGGAATCGCATAAGGAGATGATTTCCGTCGCAAAGGTGTTCGCAGAAGCTGGGGACGGGGGAGCAATGGTTCGTTTAGGAAGAGCATACAGGGACGGTCGCGGAGTTGAACAGGA
>DAXF01000029.1:0-250 GCA_002506255.1 Methanomassiliicoccaceae archaeon UBA367 | reverse complement strand
AAGAATGAGCTGTTCGACATACTCTGGAAGATCGACACCCCCGAAGCTCACGAGGAGATGCTTTCCGTCGCAACGAACTTCGCGGAAAATGGGGACGGCAACGCCATGGGACGCCTGGGGAGAGCATATCGTGACGGTCGCGGAGTTGAACAGGACCTCGATAAAGCTGCTGAGTGGATGCGCAAAGCAGCAGATGAGAATGTTGGATGGGCGAAGAATGAGCTGTTCGACATACTATGGAAGATCAATA
>DAXF01000028.1:10523-14663 GCA_002506255.1 Methanomassiliicoccaceae archaeon UBA367 | reverse complement strand
TTCGCTTCCGCGGAAGAGCAGGGGCTGTTGTTCAGGATCAGGACGACCTTCTTCTCAGAAGCAGGTTTAGTCCTAAGCGCCAGTCTCTTCTTTATTCGCTTTGCGATCAACTCGCATCTGCCCGATATGGCAGCTCTTTCGTAGAGGTCCTCGGGAGCGGACCTCGTGGCTCCGAGCATAATGGGGTCTATGCAACCCTCCATCTCTGGCATGGACATCCCCCATCCGAGGTCCTCAGTGAGACCGTCTCCTGTTCTCCAATCCTCCAGGCTCATGTTGTAGGAGATCACCGGCTGGAAAACAGGGACGTCCATCATCGTGAAGATATGTGACGACTCCCCCGCAGAATCCTCTTGATCCAATCCCGGGACCTTTCCGGCCATGAATGTCACCAGCTTGACGATTCCGTCGATTACTGGCTCATCATCTCTGATGGTGTGTTTGATCAGGCATTCAGATATGTTCAGGGACCCGGTCTCCTCGTTATGGAGGGAATTCGTCATTATAGGTATGACTCCCAAATTCTCGGACCTGAGAGCTTCCACAAAATCCTTCTCTATGGAGTTCTGGCCTGAGATCCAGGCGTTCCTTGAGATTATCACGGCGACCCTGGGCCTTCTGTTCTCAGAAGGATACGATTCCAGATATCTTTCCAGTGAATCGAAAACATCCCCTTCTGACCGCGGGTCAACAAGGCCCTGCCAGGGTATTTCCAGAGGGGGGTTCGGAATTGTCGGTTTGTTCAGGAATTTGTGCTCCAGATATCCGGTCAGGCGGCGGAAATTCTCCTCGGTTCCGTTAAGAAGATACCTGTACACATCGGCCGCGATCCGCGGCTCCACGGTGCTCAGGGCCCAGAACACAGGATTCTGACCTACGCAGATGATCCTCTTGCCACGTGCCTTAAGGGACTCCAGGAAGGGATCGATGGTGTCCCAGAAGCCGTGGGTTGTCCTGTAGAGCAGTATCAGGTCCGCACTCTCCATGTCGCGGCATGCTTTATCCAGCATATCCTCGGAATTATCCACTTGCCGGTTGGCATATATTCTGGCCTCGAACATGGATCCAGAGAACGCTTTGACCATCAGGGGGTGGAGCGAATCCCAGAGCACGGCGGTAAGTCTCATCTTATCTCCTGCGCACGGCGGTCTTTGCCGCTTCCGCTATGGCACCGCCCTCCAGGTTCTCAAGTTTGATATACTTGCCCCCGGAGGCTTCCGCCAGCCCCTTTGCCATGCCCAGAGACAATCCCCCTTCTTCTGTATCTATGACTATGCAGTCGATTCCTGCCTCCCTTATTGCGGATGCGGCGCCTCTGGCCTCTGTCATCGGCTTGCCTCCTGCTGCGGATACGTTGCCCCTGCCGTCTGTCATCAGCACGAGAAGAAGTTTTGACTCAGGGTGTCTGGCCCTTTCTTTTGAAAGGACTTCATAGGATAGAAGAAGGCCGTGGGAAAGAGGTGTCTTGCCTCCCACAGGCATATTCCTCATGCTCTTTTCCGCCGTGTCCACGCTTCCTGTCGGCGGTACCAGGAGCTCTGCCTTCGAGCCACGCATGGAGATAAGTGCCACACGATCTCTCTTTTGATATGCATCAGTAAGAAGGGAGAGCATGGCCCCTTTGACCGCGGACATCCGTCTTTTTGCACCCATGGATCCGCTCGCATCCACGGCGAAAAGTATAGTACACCCCGTCTGGCGCTCGTGGACCTTCTCCCTGACATCACCCTTCTCTATATTCAGGGCCATAACGCTGTCACGGTCCTTCTGATGCGGGGCTGCAGCTCTCAGGGTAGCATCAAAGGCGATGCTCTTGGGCTCTCCTCTGGGCATCCTGCTGCCAATGTATCTTCCTGACGTGGATTCGGTAACTGCCCGTCTGCCCGTGCTCTCCCGCACGATGCCGTCGATCCCCGGCCGCGGGTCCAGTTCCGAGGATCTCAGGCGAAAGGGTCCGAGGCTCCCATTTGGATGGAGCCGGACCCGTCGGGTCCTCCGCCGTCCGGAGGATCGCCTTCCCTCTCCCGATCATTATGCTTTTGACCGGCATTCTCTACGGCCTCATCTATTCTTTCCTCAGATCCCGTATCATCATCGAAGGGAAGTCTTTTGATCCTGTGGGATAGGACAAGTTTCGCTGCCTCTCTCACATCATCCTCCGTGACGGTTCTTCTTCCTTCGTACGCTGCTATGGTGGCCGAGGTCTTCATCATGTTTATGTCGCCTCTGTGACCGTCGACGCCCAGTTCTATGCATATGTCTATTATCATTCTGGTAAGATCCTCGGGCACTGTGACCTTCGGCAGGAGCCTTTTGGCGGATACGATCTTCCTGGCTATTGCATCATCAGCCTTTTTCCACTTTCTTACGAATCTGTTGGGTTCCTTTTCGAACTCCATCCTTCGCTTCACGACATCCATTCGGGTGTCGGGGTCGGCTATACCTGTGACGTTCACACAGAGGCCGAAACGGTCAAGTAGCTGGGGCCTGAGGTCCCCTTCCTCCGGATTCATGGTACCGATGAGGATGAATCTGGAAGGGTGTGCGTACGAGATACCCTCTCTTTCGATCACGTTCACACCCATAGCTGCGGCATCCAGGAGTACATCGACGATATGATCGTTAAGAAGATTCACCTCATCCACATACAGTATGTTCCTGTGAGCTTCTGCCAGTATGCCAGGTTCGAATTTCTTCTCTCCGTGTTTTATTGCCTCGCTTATGTCAAGGGTTCCCACGACCTTGTCCTCTGTCGCGGAGACGGGGAGCTCAACCACGGTCATCCTGCGTTTAACTACATCCAATCTGTCAGATGATCTGCATCTCTGGCACATAGATGTTCGGTCATCCGGTGCGCACCCGTACTCGCATCCGACCACGAATTCCTGCTCCGGCAGCAAAGAGGCAAGTGATCTGACAGAAGTGGATTTGGCGGTGCCTTTTTCACCTTTTATCAGTACTCCGCCTATGGAAGGGTTTATGGCGTTCAGCAGCAGAGCCTCTTTCATGAGGTCCTGACCGACTATAGCGGAAAAGGGATACAACAGACGCTCGTGTTTCTCGGACATTTACGAATCTTCGGATTGTTATTGCGTAATGATAAACCTTCTTAGGTCAAAGGCCCCTCATTCGCTGAATTCCTTCAGACTGTGAACCGTCATATCCTTGCCCCGGGCAACCTTTATGGCGCCTACTGCGGCATTTGCGCCGTTGGCGGTCGTCAGGAATGGGATCTCCAACTCTACGGCGACGCGACGCATCATATACCCGTCACGTCTGGCACCGGATTTCATAGATGGCGTGTTGATAACCATGTTGATCTTCCCTTCTCTCATAAGTCCCAGAGCATTCGGTTTCTGGTTCTCGCTGACTCTGAAGACCGTCGTTGTGTTCACACCGTTCTTCCTGAGGAAGGTGGATGTTCCTTTGGTGGCATAAACTGTGAAGCCAAGGTCCATCAGGGTCCTTGCGGATTCCAGGATCTCCGGTTTGTCCTGGTCGTTGACTGTTATGTAAACCCCTCCGCTCATAGGCAGCTTGTTGCCGGCGGCGATCATGGCCTTGTAGTATGCGGTGTGGAAGTCCTTGTCTATGCCCATGACCTCTCCGGTAGACTTCATTTCCGGCGTGAGTATCGAATCCACGCCCACCAGTTTCAGGAACGGGAACACGGAGGCCTTCACGGCGAAGTGGTCTATCTCCTTGTAGCCGCTGCCATAGCCCTGTTCTTTAAGGCTCTCTCCCAGCATCACCCTTGTACCTACTTTGGCCAGAGGTATCCCGGTGGCTTTGGATATGAAGGGCACGGTACGGGACGAGCGTGGGTTCGCCTCTATCATCCACACCTCGCCGTCCTTGACTGCTAGCTGGAGGTTCATCAGGCCCTTTATCTTAAGAGCCAGCGCAACATCCCTGGAGATCTTCTTCATCCTGTTGATTATCTCCTTGCTCAATGTGAACGGCGGAAGGACCATCGTGGCGTCCCCGGAGTGGACCCCGGCATACTCCACGTGCTCCATCATCCCGCCTATGAAAACATCTTCCCCGTCTGCTACCAGGTCCACGTCCACCTCGATGGCTTCGTTCAGGTACTTATCGATGAGTATCGGATGGTTCCTGGAGACCTTCACGGCAGTCTCC
>DAXF01000028.1:5388-10358 GCA_002506255.1 Methanomassiliicoccaceae archaeon UBA367 | reverse complement strand
TGGAGACCTTCACGGCAGTCTCCACATACGTTCTGAGCTCATCCTCGCAGTAGACTATCTCCATAGCTCTGCCGCCCAGAACGTAAGAAGGCCTGACAAGTACGGGGTAGCCTATCCTCTCGGCTATATCTCTGGCCTCTTGGAAGGAGTAGCCCGTGCCGGACTTGGGCTGTTTTATGCCCAACTTGTCCATGAGCTCTGAGAACCTCCTGCGGTCCTCTGCTATGTCCATGTCGTCCGGGTCTGTACCTAGTATCTTGGTTTTGCTGCCTTTAAGCGCCTTCTCAAGATCGACAGCCAGGTTGACGCTGGTCTGTCCTCCGTACTGAACTATCACTCCGTCGGCTTCCTCTTTCTCTATGACGTCGAGGACATCCTCCAAAGTGAGGGGTTCGAAGTACAGTCTGTCTGAGATATCGAAGTCCGTGGAAACGGTCTCCGGGTTGTTGTTTATCATGACAGCCTCCACTCCCGCATCCTGAAGGGCCATTACTCCGTGGACGCAGCAGTAGTCGAACTCTATCCCCTGGCCGATTCTTATGGGCCCGCCTCCGATTATGACAACCCTTTTGTTCCTCTTGTTGGGAATGGATTCGCAACCGTTGCCGTATGTGGAATAGAAGTATGGTGTGACCGCGGCAAATTCCGCAGCGCAAGTATCCACCATCTTGTATGTGGGCACAACTCCCATTTTTTTCCTTTCTGCGCGCACTTCCGCGGCCTTCCTTCCTGTCAGGTCGGCGATAGTGGCATCTGCGAATCCCATGCGCTTTGCTTCTTCCATGAGCTCATCGGTCATCTTTTCCGATTTGAGTCTCTTTTCCATATTGATTATGTTCTCGATCTTCCTGACGAAGAATACATCCCATTTTACGATGTCCGCTATCTCCTCCGGGTGCATCCCTCTTCTGAGGGCGTCGGCTATGGCGAACATGCGCCTGTCGGTAGCCTCCTCCAGTTCGTCCATAAGCTCTGTGTCGGTAAAATTTTGGGGTTCTAAGTAATTGACTCCTATCTCCAGGGATCGAATCCCTTTGAGCAAAGCCTCCTCGAAATTACGGCCTATGGCCATGATCTCCCCTGTTGATTTCATCTGGGTGCCCAGGTGCCTGTCCACGGTGCGGAACTTGTCGAAGGGCCACCTGGGAATTTTAACGACAACGTAGTCCAAAGCGGGTTCGAAGGCTGCGCAGGTGTTACCTGTTATCTTGTTGGGTACTTCATCAAGGGTGTATCCTACCGCGATCTTAGCGGATATGCGGGCTATCGGGTATCCCGTGGCCTTGGATGCCAGCGCTGATGACCTTGACACCCTGGGGTTAACCTCAATGAGGCGATACTCCTTGGTCTTGGGGTCCAGGGCGAACTGGACATTGCACCCCCCCTCTATCCCTAGGGTGCGTATGACCTTTATCGATGCGGTCCTGAGGCGTTGATGATCGTCGTCGGAGAGTGTAAGGCACGGAGCGCATACTATGCTCTCCCCTGTGTGTATGCCCATGGCATCCAGGTTCTCCATGTTGCAGATGATGATGCAGTTGTCGTCGCTGTCCCTCATCACCTCGTACTCGTACTCTTTCCATCCGAGGACCGATTCCTCGATGAGGACCTGGTGTATGCGGGAGTAGGCAAGACCCCTGGCACAGATCTCCTCCAGCTCGGCTTCGTTATAGGCTATGCCGCCACCCGTTCCTCCGAGGGTGTAGGCGGGCCTGATAAGCACGGGGTATCTTCCGATGATCTCGACTGCTTTCTTTGCCTCAGCTATGCTGTGAACGCTCCTGCTGAGGGGAACCGGTTCCCCGATTCTTTCCATGGCCTCTTTGAACAGTTCTCTGTCCTCGGACATGGCTATAGCCTCTGGTTGCGTTCCCAGGAGTTTTACGCCGTGCCTATTCAGAGCGCCGTTCTCAGCCAGCTCTGAGCAAAGGTTCAGGGCGGTCTGCCCCCCCATGCCTGCCAGGATGCCGTCCACTCCTTCTTTGATGATTATCTTCTCGATAATGTCCGCCTGCAGAGGCTCCACATAGACGCTGTCGGCTATGTCGATATCAGTCTGTATGGTGGCAGGATTGGAGTTTACCAGTACTGTAGGGTACCCTTCTTCCATGATCGATTTGCATGCCTGTGAGCCCGAGAAGTCGAACTCCGCTGCCTGGCCTATTATTATCGGGCCGGAGCCTATGACCATGAGCTTCTTGTATGGGTCCTTCATTTCTTCCCCTCCATCATTTTGCCGAAGCGGTCGAAAAGGAACACCGTGTCCTTGGGGCCGGGAGACGACTCCGGATGATACTGAGTGGTGAAGACAGGCAGATCCTTATGGATCACGCCTTCCACCGTGCCGTCGTTTAGGTTGACCTGGTTTACCGTCAGGTCTGTACCGTCCAGGCTTTCCGCGTCCACGGCGTATCCGTGGTTCTGTGAGGTTATGTACACTCTGCCGTCGAATTTGACCGGCTGATTGCAGCCTCTGTGCCCGAATTTCATCTTGTATGTACTGCCGCCCATGGCCAGCGCAATTATCTGGCTTCCGAAGCATATTCCCATAAGGGGAATTACAGAGGACAGGTCGGAAATTGTTCTTACTGAAGTGCCCATCAGGTCCGGATGGGCCGGGTTCCCGGGGCCGTTGGATATCAGGAGGCCGTCGATCTTCGAATCCATGATCTCCTGAGCCGTTGAATCGTAAGGGAACGTCCTGACATTGAATCTTGAAGACAGTTCGCTGACTATCGATCTCTTGACGCCACAATCCAGGATGCCCACGGTCAAATCCTTTCCGGAGTCTACATAGGTCCCCTTCTTGCAGGAGACCCGGGCGACCAGGTTGGAATCGCTGGGCAGAGGTTTGGACTTCAGCTGCTCCAGGGTCTCACGTACGCTGCCCTCATCCGAGACGATGGCGCCTCTCAGGGTCCCGCTGTTCCTTATCTTTATGACGAGGCTCCTGGTGTCTATGCCGGATATCCCGGGTACCTTGCTTTCCTCAAGCAGGTTCCCCAGTGGTTCTCCTCCGTACATGGGGGAAGGGATATCACAGTATTCGCTTACGACGACACCGCTTACCTGGGCCCCCGTGTTGCTTTGGCTGTATTCCTTCTTTATCCCGTAATTCCCTATGAGCGGATATGAGAAGACGAGGATCTGTCCGCAGAAAGACGGATCAGTCAATCCTTCCTGATAACCGTCCATGCCCGTGCTGAAGACGACCTCTCCGTATGAGGCTCCGTCATGTCCGAAGCCTTTCCCCTTCAAAACCGTCCCGTCTTCGAGTACAAGATATCTGCTCGACATCGGGGAATAATCACAACTTAATTTTGTATATAATATCTCCCAACCGAGCATGACAACTTCCTGAATCCCATGTCTGATGGCCGACAAAACGCCTGACAATGAACGAAAGAGAAAAAGATAGGCATGCCAATCAGGGCGGTATGAGGATTCTCGGCAGGGACAGAGCGGACAACAGCGTATCCCTACGTTTGGAGTGCGACGAGGACGTCTGGCATCTCTACAATGTGCTGGAAGTCCTCGATCTTGTCACCGCATCCACCACAAGGAGGGAGGAGAAGGCCACAGACAAGATAAGGGCCGAGAGGACCGAGAAAAAGAGGATGACCCTCGGAGTCAGGATCGAGAAGATCGAATTCTCCGACTCCGATATGAGACTGAAGGCTCTGGGGATAATTGAGACAGGGCCACAGGACTTGGGGCAGCACCACACCCTGATATTCGAGCCGGGGGATACGCTGAGGATATCAAAAGAAAGATGGAAGTCCACCCAGTTGGGGAGATTGGAGAGGGCGGTGGATGATACGGCGAAGCCAAGAGTGGTATTCGTGTCCCTGGACCAGGACGATGCAGTTGTCGCGGTAATGAGGCAGTACGGCCTGAAGGAGATTGCATCCATAAGGTCCGGCAGGTCCGGCAAGCAGTACGAGGAGAAGCAGGGACCGGACGGTTATCACGGAGAGATAATAAGTAAGGTGAAAGCCACGCTCGAGGGTGACTCCCCTTTGATAATCCTAGGCCCCGGATTCGAGAAGGAGTATTTGGCAGAGACCATAAGGCAGAAGGAGCCCGGGATCTCGAAGCCGCACGTGTACCACACAGGGCAATCCGGCATGCAGGGCATCAATGAGCTGATGAAGAAAGGTCTCGGCGCCGACATCCTGAGAGATTCCAGGACAGGTCTGGAAATGGAGGCTGTGGAGAAGCTCATGGAGGAGATAGGCAAGGACGGTTTGGCGACCTACGGGCCCTCAGAGGTCCTCGGAGCAGCGGCAGCCGGGGCAGTGGAGACGTTGTTGGTCCTGGATACCAAGATCAGAGAGGAGGATCTTGATAAGATGATCAAAGAGGTCGAAGGTCAGAGAGGCAAGGTTCTGGTGATATCCTCAAAGCATGACGCAGGAGCCCAATTGGACGCTTTAGGCGGTTTGGCGGCGATTTTAAGATACAAATCGTATTAAAGCAACGTTCTTACCAAATGTTTTATTAAGAGTCCGCAATTAGTGGTTTGCAACTTCCTCCGGGATATTAACCAATGGATGGACAATAATGAGCAAGGACGCTGTATTGAAGAAACTGGACCGCCAGGTTGTCGTTTGCGACACCACTCTCCGGGACGGAGAGCAGACTGCGGGAGTAGTGTTTGCGAATATCGAGAAGTACAGGATAGCGCAAATGCTTGATGATGCAGGCGTTCCTCAGATCGAGTGCGGCATACCCATCATGGGAGGGGACGAGAAGGTCGCTATAAAGCACATAGCCCACATGGGCCTTGATGCATCCATTCTCGGTTGGAACAGGGCCAATGTCAACGATGTCAATGCGAGCATAGACTGTGACGTTGATTCTGTCGCCCTGTCCATGTCCTCTTCTGACATTCATATAGAGCACAAGCTCAAGAAATCCAGAGAGTGGGTGCTTGAGCAGGTGACCGAGTCCGTCCAGTATGCGGCGGA
>DAXF01000028.1:1732-5242 GCA_002506255.1 Methanomassiliicoccaceae archaeon UBA367 | reverse complement strand
GAGTCCGTCCAGTATGCGGCGGATCACGGATTCTACATATCATGTAATGCAGAGGACGCATCCCGTGCGGATCTCATGTTCCTTATTGCTTTCGCGAAAGCGGCAAAGGAAGCAGGCGCATCCCGTATCAGATATTGCGACACCATAGGTCGTGAGGAACCTTTCACCGCAGAGGAGAGGGTCAGGACTATAATCCGGCTGGTTGGGATAGATGTGGAGATGCACACCCACAACGATTTCGGCCTGGCCAATGCGAATTCTCTGGCAGGAGTGAAGGCCGGGGCCAAGTTCATCAGCACAACCGTGGGCGGTCTCGGCGAAAGGGCGGGTAACACAGCCCTTGAGGAGATAGTGATGACCTGCCACCACCTGTTGAAGATGGACACGGGCATCGACACCCGCAAGCTCAAACCGCTGGCGGAGTTCGTTTCCCATGCATCCGGGCGCCCGATACACATATCCAAGCCTATGCTCGGATCGAACTGCTTCGCTCACGAGGCAGGCATACACGCGGACGGCGTCCTGAAGAGCTCTCAGAACTATGAGCCTTACGACCCAGCGGAGATGGGGCTCGAGAGGAAGATCATCATCGGTAAGCACTCTGGATCCAAGACATTGATCGCAGACCTGGCGAACCGCGGGATCGAGCTGTCAAAAGACGATGCGGAGAAGCTCCTCATAATGACTCGGAGGGCTGCGGTCGATCTGCACAGGAGCGTTACTTCTGATGAGCTCCTGTATCTATACACGGAGCTCAAGAAGAGCAACGATCCCTTTGACGACAGAGTGAAAGAGATAGAGCGCTGCTAAGGGGCCTCTTCCACAGAGACCTTCTTGCGCTGCCTTCCTCCGGTCTTGCGCATCTTATCCTGCTCTATTGCCCATTCATAGCTCTTCATCTCAGAAGGTGCCACCAGCACGCGGTCTCCTTTGGCGAATTTCTTGCCTGTGACCCAATTGGTGAACGGCGCCTGAACACGGTACTCGTCTGCGTCGATGACTATCTCCCGAACATTGGGCCTGCCCCTCATCGAGGAATATGTCCCTGCATAGGCCGCCACTTCTCCGTCCTTTACCTCCCAGACTCTGTTGCAAACAGTATCCAGGAAGTATCTGTCGTGCGTCACCGCTATTATGGTCCCGTCATATTCGCCCAGTGCCTCTTCTACGGCGTGTCTCGACGGTATATCGAGATAATTCGTCGGTTCATCCAGTATGAGGAGGTTCGTTTCCTTCATCAGAAGCACGGCCAGGGCGACCCTTGCCCTTTCGCCTCCCGAGAGCGTGGATATTGGCTTCTCCACCCTCTCTCCTGTCAGAAGCATCCGGGCCAACAGCTGTCTGGCCTCTCCTCGTCTATCTCTGCCTATGATATGCATCAATTGCTCTTCCGCGGTGAATGAAGGTATGAGGTCGCCGTGGTTCTGGTCAAAGTAGCCTATCTTGGCCCCGGGGGCCATCCAAAGCTCTCCTCCTGAAGGTATCTTCTCTAACAGTGCCTTTACCAGTGTGCTCTTGCCCTGACCGTTGGCTCCGAACACACCGATCTTCTCACCTTTATGGACATCAACGGAGAATTTATCGATTATCCGCCTTCCGCCCAATTCCACTGTCAGATCCTTGGCCGTTATCACGTTCTTACCGGATTTAGGCGCGGCCTGTATCCTGACGGTTATGTTCTTCATGGCCTCGGGAGATTCCTTCTCTTCCAGCTTCTCGGCCATCCTCAGCCTTGTCTTATGAACGGCGGAGAACCACTGGTCACGGTGCATCTCGGCGGCTATCTCCTCCTGCCTTCTCTTCTGGATAGTGTACTTGCGGTACTCCTTCTCCATGCGATCCAGGTCCAGCATCTTCTTCTCCAGGAATGAGGAGTAGTTGCCCTTGTATTCCCTGGTCTTACCGTTGGAGATCTCGCAGACCCTGGTGACAACCTTGTCCAAAAAATACCTGTCGTGGCTGATTATCACGGTTGCCACATGTGAGTTGAGCAGGAAGTCCTCCAGCCACTCCACTGTCTCGATATCGAGGTGGGAGGTGGGCTCATCCAGGAAAAGGACGTCACATCCCTCCGCCTGAATGACGACTCTGGAAAGCATGACCTTGGTGCGCTCTCCTCCGCTGAGGGTGGCCATGGGGCGGTCCATGAATTCTAGGGGGAGACCGACTCTCCTCAGGGCGGCCAACTGTGTCTTCTCGTCGTTGGCCTTATTGCCGCCCAATTCGCTCTCCAGAACGGCGTACTCTGAAGTGACGGAGTTCCAGTCGATATCCTCACCAGAGCTCATCATGGAATCGAGCTCCCTCATCCTCCTGCGTATGTGCTCCAGATGTCCGTAGGGCCGTCCGAGGACCTCTCTGACGGTAGCATCCGACGAATCTGCGAACTGCGGAAGGTAGCCGATCCTCTCGGTGTTCCTTATTATCTCACCGGTATCGCAGCGCTCATCTCCCAATAGTATCCTGAGGAAGGTGCTCTTGCCCGCACCGTTGACACCGATGAGGCCGACACTGTCCCCTTCATTTATCTGGAGGTCCGCCTTTGTCAGGACCTTCACGGGTCCGAAGGATTTGGTGACGGACTCCGCCCTGAGGAGCATTGGATCAGTTCTTGGCAGCGGCGACGGCTGCATCCACGTGCTTCTTCCAGGCCTTCTCCAGGTCCGCTCTCTGCATCGTGTCCATGACGTAGTCGGCGAACTCGTTGCCGGTCGCTCCCGTGCTCCTGCCGGTGACCTTCAGACGCTTCTCGAACTGGCAGCAGATGTCCAGGGCCATCCCCAGCTTCCTGGCCTTCTCAGTCTCGCCTATGTGGTCCATCATCATGGCCACGGCCTTGATCATGCTGCTCGGGTCAGCGTACTGGGCTCTCCCCTCGGTGACCATACGGGGCGCTGAGCCGTGTATGGCCTCGAACATGGCATATCTCTTCCCCAGGTTCGCAGAGCCGGCGGTGCCGACACCTCCCTGTATCTGGGCAGCCTCATCTGTGATTATATCTCCGTAGAGGTTCGGGAGAACGAACACCCTGAAATCGCTCCTCCTGGCAGGATCCAGGAGCTTAGCGGTGAGTATGTCTATGAACCAGTCGTCCCATTTTACGCCGGGGTAGTCCTTGGATACCTCTTCGGCTGTGGACAGGAATCTGCCGTCGGTGGTCTTGATGACGTTCGCTTTGGTTATGACGGAAACGTAATTCTTCCCGGTCTTCTTGGCGTGTTCGAATCCCGCTCTGGTGATTCTTTCGGTACCTTGCTTGGTGGCTACGCAGAAGTCCATCGCCAGGTCCGGCGTGACATCCATGCCTTCGCTTCCCAGAGCGTAGCTCCCCTCGGTGTTCTCCCTGAAGAACGTCCAGTCTATGCCAAGCTCAGGGACATTGACAGGTCTGACATTGGCGAAGAGATCAAGCTCCTTTCTCATCGCTACGTTAGCACTTTCTATATTGGGCCATTCGTCCCCTTTCTTGGGAGTTGTGGTGGGCCCTTTCAGGATGATGTGGCACTGTTT
>DAXF01000028.1:944-1565 GCA_002506255.1 Methanomassiliicoccaceae archaeon UBA367 | reverse complement strand
TTCAGGATGATGTGGCACTGTTTCAGCTCCTCAAGGGTGTCGTCAGGAATGGCCTTCATGACCTGGGCGCGCCTCTCTATGGTAAGGCCGTCTATGACGCGTATCTCAACCTTGCCGGTCTTTATCTTATCCGCAAGCAGGAACTCCATCACCCTCTGGGCGGATGCGCTGATGTACGGGCCTATGCCGTCTCCTCCGCAGACGCCGATGATCATCTTGTCGAGCTTGGAATAATCGATCCAGTCCCCTTCTTTCTTCAGCCTCTCGACTCTGCTCAGCTGTTTCCTCAATAACAGGCCGAACTTCTCCTGGGCCTCTTTTATCGCCTTTTCGTCAGTCATACCTTCACCGACTGAGTATCTGAGGTCCCGATAAAATAGATAGCGGTTCAGATATGGTACTCGCCTATCACTATGCTGTTCTCCGAGAGCATCCCGTCCATTCTCTCGACGGTTGAATCCAGATCGTAAGCGGGCAGCTTGAACAGGGCGCAGAACACCTCAAGGGATTTCTTAAGGTCCTTTCTGTAGTCTCCTTCGCCTGTGAAGTGCGTCTTCGATATCAGGTTACCGACGGCGCCCAGGAGAGCGAGGAACCTGTCCTTGATCTCAGACCGATCCT
>DAXF01000028.1:0-738 GCA_002506255.1 Methanomassiliicoccaceae archaeon UBA367 | reverse complement strand
GCCACCCATTCCATGGTCCTGTCGGCCATGCTGTTGACAACAGTCCAGGAACTATGCGCCTCATGGAGGGTCTCCGCGGCCCTCTTGTTCCTATTAGCAGAATAGAACTCAAGTGCCAGAGGGAACGCCAATGCCACAAGCAGGTCGTCCTTGGTATTGAAGTGCCTCTCATACTGCTTCAGGGCACTGTCATAGGACATATCGATCATTGTCTTCAGGATGTCTTCTTTGCCGGGGAAGACGTTATAGAGGCTGCCTGTGAGGACTCCCGCTCTTTGGGAAATCTGCCTCATGGTCGTTTGAGAGTATCCTTTTTCCTTGAAAAGGAAAGCGGAGGCCTTGAGGATCTTGTCTCTCATTTCCTGTCTCCTCTGCTCGTTGCCCTTGCGAGGTATGAGATTGATCCCGATCCCTTTGGTCGTCCTCGGTTCCTGGTTCATTGCATATCCAATGAATGAGGAATGACTATTTGAACATGTTCAAAAAAATTCATTTTAAAGAGGTTATTTGAGGGTCGGATATGCTTTGCGAGATGTGCTTTTTTGAACGTGTTCAAAATTATTATATACAGTAATAGTCTACCTTGCTAATCGGATAGCGGCGATATTTTATGTTTGAGAAACTGGCAGAAAAAATAATGAAGTATCCGAAGCACGTGATCGCTCTCTGGATAATTGTACTGCTGATCGCTTCCCCCTTCGCATATACGGTTCTCTCCGATCCCGCGAAAGCCCTTAC
>DAXF01000067.1:2767-6659 GCA_002506255.1 Methanomassiliicoccaceae archaeon UBA367 | reverse complement strand
ATGGTAGAGCTCGTCCTCCACGGCATCCACTGTCACGGCTTTCTTAAGCTTGTTCGCCAGGCTCTCTGAGAGAGTTCTGTCCAGATCTATTAGGTAGATCCTCTTGACCTCGGCCATCTCGTCGGCCGCTTTGGCCAATCTCGATCCAATTACGCCGCAACCCACGATCGTGATGCGCATAGTACGTGGACTAGTGATTGAGATTATTAATCATTCGCCTCGTTCGCACCGACAACTGATTTATCCTATCTCGGGAATGGCGATGCATGAGGTACGAACTGCTGGAGCACACCGCCGATGCCATGGTGAAGTGCTACGGGAAGGACCTGGAGGAATGTTTCGGCAATGCCGCTTACGCTATGTACGACCAGATGCTGGATGCTTCCTCCGTCAGACCTTCCGCCAAAATCCGGGTGATCTCTTCCGGGGAGGATGGCAGAGAACGCCTGTTCTCCTTCCTTTCAGAGCTTATATACATCACCGACGTCAAAGGATTGGTGTTCTCCGAGTTCGAAGTGTCTTTTGAGGACAACAAGGTTGTTTGCACGGCCGTAGGCGAGCCATTGGATGTTGCAAGGCATAATCCCCGTGCAGAAGTGAAGGCCGTGACATACCACATGATGTCCGTGGACGAGGATGAGCCCTCTGTCACTGTGGTTTTCGACCTGTGACGTTTGAAATATAACCACGGCAATAGCCGTTTTCATGCTGAAACTGGGTTGGTTCTCCACGGGCAGAGGGTCCGGTTCCCGTAACCTTCTGAAGGCCGTGATGGATAAGAAGGAGCAGGGTAAACTGGACGTTGAGATATCCTTCGTATTCTGCAACTGGGACAACGAGGAGGAACCGAATCCGAGAAAAGAGCAGCGGGAGATGTTCTTCCGCATGGTCCGGGAGTACGGAATACCTCTCCTCACGATATCCTGGAAGACTTTCAGACCGGACCTTTGGGATGCTGATCCGAAGGCTTGGAGGGACGAGTACGGGAAAGAGCTCAGGAAGACGGTGTCACCCTACGACTTCGACATAGGAGTATTGGCAGGATACATGCTGTGGGTGGATGACGAGACCTGCGAGACCTACGATCTGCTTAATCTGCACCCCGCTCTGCCAGACGGTCCTAAGGGCACATGGCAGGAGGTCATCTGGAAGCTCATAAAGGAGAGCGCGGGCGAGCAGGGCGCGATGATCCACATATGCACGCCAGACTGGGACCGGGGAGCGGCCCTCACATACTGCGGATTCCCCATACGGGGCGGGGACTATGACAGGCTGTGGTCCGACCTGAACGAGAAGCTGAAGCACAAGACCATGGATGAGATCATTGCGGAAGAGGGGACCGAGGAGCCTCTGTTCAAAAGGATCAGGGAAGACGGGGCCAAAAGGGAGCTTCCTCTGATCGTCAGCACCATATCCCGCTTCGCCGACGGGACCGTGTCCATGAAGGACAAACGCCTATATGCGAACGGAAAAATGCTTAAAGAGCCCTTTGACCTCTCAGAGGATGTGAATTCATCCGTGCGGGGTATCTGAATGGAATACAATCCTATGGAGGAGATGGGATTCTCCCAGGACAAGCAATTCGTCTGCGGGAACCTGGGCTTCATCTCCGCCAACAACAACGCCAGAAGGATGTGCGCCAGGCTCATCAGGAACGGCGGGCGCCTATTCGATGTGATATCCCGGTATGATGATCTCGTTACCTACGCCCTCAACAGGGAAGAGGTCCATTTCGGCAGCACAATGAAGATGATCCTGCCCTTCCTGAACGCATTCGGGGCCAGTGATCACTGGGCATACGGATTCTCCAAAGAGGATCTGGAGATATTCTCCGGCGCAGACAGAGCGATGAGGTACATCGGGAACCTGCTGCCGGCTTACATCAACACCTGCAGCTACGAGCATCACATGATGGCGGTCTGCGATGCCATAGGTTTTCCCATAGGGAATGTCAGCTGCACACAGGCGTCCTTCGATACCGTGAGGATCAACAAAGCGGAAGCTAGAGAACTGAAGAGCGTGTCCGGCATCATAACCGGACTTAAACTTCCGGATACATCGAACTCCCTTGACAAGGCCGTCAGCCTCGGAGAGGAGGACACCGCCATAATCAACACGCTCGACTCATTCTTCCTGGAGCGCGTTCCGGATATGGAGTTGGCCGAGACCCTGAAGCCCGTTGCCGTCATGGGACAGAACGAAAAGGCATACGTTCTCCTGGAGATCAGGCGCAGAACGGACATAGAATTCAGCGATACGGTTTACGTGGGGGGCGACTCCTCTGACGGCCAGGCCATGGATCTCGTCAGGGACAACAGCGGCCTGTCCATATCATTCAACGGGGATGAACGCGCGGTCAGGAGTTGCAATATCGCCGTGACAGGCAACGACGCCACTGCCGTGGCAGTATTGACATCTGAGTTCTACAACGAGGGGATCGAAGCCGTATTCGATCTCGTGGAGAACTGGGACAGAGCGAAGCTCAAGAAGTATCCTTGCGCCGATGCGTACCTGAGGGATGCGATGCTCAAAACGAGCCCCAGGAGTCTTCCTTCCGTACGTAAGGTCGAACGCAAGAACGTGAATGATATCGCAAAAGAGAGCGCTGCCTTCCGGAAGAAGATATTGAAATGATGGTGCTCATGCCGGGATTCGAACCCGGGTGTCGGCCTCGAAAGGGCCGAATGATTGGCCGCTACACTACATGAGCCGTACAGTCGTGATAGAGGCCCTTTTAAAAAAGGTTATGGTGCGCGGAACGGATATCCGCGCACCGGGAACTCACTGACCGCGCTCAGCCATCCTTATGCCGCTGAGTTTCTCGATCTCGTCCTTGTTTATCCCCACCATTGCCTCGCCCAGATCCTCTGACACTTTGGCAATTATCTCAGGGTTATCGTAGTTGGCGACCGCCTTCACGATTGCCTCCGCTCTTTTAGCGGGGTTGCCGGACCTGAATATGCCGGAACCGACGAACACGCCCTCCGCGCCCAACTGCATCATCAGCGCCGCATCGGCCGGAGTAGCGACCCCTCCGGCAGCGAAATTGACGACTGGCAGCTTCCCGGTCCTGTGAACCTCCCGGAGAAGCTCCACCGGCACGGACAGCCTCTTGGCCTCTTCGTAGATCTCGTCCTCTCTCAGGGATGCCACGTGTCTTATCTCCGCATTGACTGTGCGCATATGGTAGACCGCCTGGACGATGTCCCCTGTACCGGCCTCGCCTTTGGTCCTGATCATCGACGCGCCCTCGGAAACCCTCCTTAGTGCCTCGCCCAGATTCCTGGCGCCGCAAACGAAGGGCGTCTTGAACTGCTTCTTGTCTATGTGGTGGATGTCATCCGCGGGAGAGAGCACCTCGCTCTCGTCGATGTAATCGATCCCTATAGCCTCCAATATCTGGGCCTCCACGAAGTGGCCTATACGGCATTTCGCCATGACCGGTATGGATACGGAGTCCACTATCCTCTTGATCATCAGGGGATCACTCATCCTCGATACGCCGCCGGATGCGCGTATGTCCGCAGGCACCCTTTCCAATGCCATTACGGCGCAGGCTCCCGCCTTCTCGGCTATGAGCGCCTGCTCCGGGGTCGTAACATCCATTATGACTCCGCCTCTGAGTGTCTGTGCCAGATCCGCGTTGGATTTATGTTTCTTGTTTTTCATGCTAGCACCCCCCTGGATGCCTGCCTTTGATGGCAAACAATACCTACATTGCGCGATATACTTAAATCCGATGCCTCTCCCCTTATAAATCGCGGTTATCCATGTAACACTTATATACCGCCAAATGTTCGGATGACGCAGAGGAAGCCCAATTGAGCCCTAGAGAAGAACCTATGGAGAGCACTGAGGAGGACGTATCGCGTGTACGTCTGCCGAACATAAA
>DAXF01000067.1:0-2606 GCA_002506255.1 Methanomassiliicoccaceae archaeon UBA367 | reverse complement strand
CGTGTACGTCTGCCGAACATAAAAGAAGGAGAGATGTTCGGAATAGCTGACCAGCTGCTCGGGGCCTCGAAGATACGCATAATGTGCGAGGACGGGGTCTCCAGGATCGGCCGCATCCCGGGAAAAATCAAGAAAAGGATGTGGATCAGAGAGGGCGATTTGGTAATAGTCGCAATTTGGGATTTCCAGCCCGATAAGTGCGACGTAAGGTTCCGATACACAAGGACTCAGGCCGTGAACCTGAGCAAGAGGAACAGGATACCCAAGAACCTGGATATTTTCTAAGGTGATCCCGTGACATCCTATGAGGAGGTCTACGCTTATCTGGAGCGCAGAGTAGATGCGCTGAAAACAGACAAGAGCGGAGACGAAAGGAGCACATTGGCAGAGGTCTTCGACGCCCAGACCCTGATAACCATCTATGACTTCATGACCTCCGGCGTCATAGAGCATATCGGATTCCCGATATCCACGGGCAAGGAGGGCAACGTATTCTACGCCGAGGACCCGGACGGCGAGCCGATGGCCCTGAAGATCTTCAGGACCTCAACATCCACTTTCAAGAGGATCAATAAGTACATAGAAGGCGACCCCAGATTCGGCGACATAAAAGGCAATCGCAGGAAGCTGGTTTATGCCTGGACCAGGAAGGAGTACAGCAACCTCAACAGGTACTGGGACGCGGGCATCCCCGTCCCGGAGCCTTTCGCTTTCAAGAAGAACTGCCTGATCATGGAGTACATAGGCGACGAGAACTCCCCAGCCCCCCAGCTGAAGAACTGCGTGCTGGAGGAACCGGACGAGACCTACGACGAGGTCATATCCTTCGCAATAGACGGATTCAAGGACGCCCGCCTGGTACATGGTGACCTGAGTGAGTACAATGTGCTCATGTTCGAAGGAGAGCCTGTGCTCATAGATTGCGGCCAGGCCGTCACATCTGATCATTTCAACGCCAAAGAATTCCTTAGAAGGGATATAGAGAACGTTAACCGCTTCTTCAAGAACAGGGGCGCAGATATCATAAGCGTCGACGTTATAATGGAAGAGGCCCTGAGCAAGGACAGTGATGACGAATGAGACCGGTTAGGATCCCCCAGGACAGAGTTGGCGTGGCCATAGGTGCAGAGGGCCAGACGAAGGCGATGCTCCAGAGGATGTGCGGTATGAGGATCGACATCGACAAAGAGGGCAACGTCATGGTCCATGACGAGGCAAAGAATGCGGACCCGCTTCTGGCTCTCAAGGTGTGCGATGTCATCAGAGCCATAGGCAGAGGTTTCAGCCCGGAGAGGGCATGCAGGCTCTTCAAGGACGACGAGTACCTGGAGGTCATAGACCTCAAACAGGTTATCGGCACGAAGACCAACCAGCTTAACCGCATAAGAGGCCGTCTGATAGGTACTGACGGCAAGACCCGCAGGATCATAGAGGATCTTACCGGAGTCCATATGACAGTTTACGGCAACACGGTCGCCCTGATCGGAGACTCGGTAAGCCTGCCGGTCGCCAAAGAGGCCGTGGAGATGATAATAAACGGAAGCGAGCATGCAACCGTATACCACTTCTTAGAATCCCAAAGACCCAGACTCAGGATCTCGGAGCTGGGGTTCGATCTCTGAGGGAATGCATATGGATGATTTCACATTCGATACCGATATTGCTGCTAAGGCAGCGGACAAAGGGCTCTGCGACCACTGCCTGGGCAGACTGTTCGGAAAGTCCGGAAAGGGGATGACGAACGACGCAAGGGGAAGAATCATAAGGGACAGCCTGGGACTCGATGCAAGGGAGGGATGCTCCCTATGCGATGATATCTTCGACCTCATGGACCGCTTCGCCGAGAGCGTCGCCGAGAGCGTTAACTCCGTGGAGAGCGATAACTTCCTTGTAGGGTGCCGCGTGGACCCTGCCGTTACCGAGGCAGAGAAGGCCCTTTGGAAGGAGCTGGGGATCGAAGGGGAGTCCATAAAGACAGAGCTGAACAGGGAGATCGGGAAGATCGCCCTACCCATGATAAACCGCCCCGTGGAATTCAAGAACCCTCAGGTTGTAGCCTGCATCGACACCAGGTTCGCCGACGTGGAGCTAGATATGGCCCCTCTTTTCATATACGGCAGATACAACAAGCTCAGCAGGGAGATCCCGCAGACGATATGGCCGTGCAGAGCCTGCAAGGGCAAGGGATGTGCCAGATGCAACGAAACCGGCAAGATGTACCAGACGTCTGTACAGGAGATAATCGGAGATATAGCCCTCAGGATGGCAGAAGGTGAGGAGCACTTCTTCCACGGCATGGGAAGGGAGGATATAGACGCCCTCATGCTGGGAGACGGGAGACCTTTCGTCCTTGAGATTAGCCAGCCGAAGAAAAGGGACATAGACCTGGACGAGCTGGAGCTTAGGGCTAACGAGTCCTACCTGGCGCATTACAGGAGCCTGTCCTTCACCGACAGGGAAGCGGTCAAAAAGACCAAGCTGGCAACTCCCACAAAGGTCTATAGGGCACGTGTCAGGGCAAATGGTAAAGTTAATAAAGAGCAAGTGGTTGGGGTAGCACTGTCGTTCAGGGACGTCTATGTTGACCAGAGGACTCCTCGGAGGGT
>DAXF01000044.1 GCA_002506255.1 Methanomassiliicoccaceae archaeon UBA367 | reverse complement strand
GGCACGGAGGGCTCTCACGACGTGATCATGGCCAAAGACCTCTCGGAGAGACTGGAACTTCCCTGGACGCACGTGAGGATCACCAAGGACAACACAAGGTCGCTGATAGCCGAGCTGATATCGGCCACCGGCGTATCGGACCCGTTCACGATATCGTACGAGCTGCAGCTGTTCTGCGTTTGCAGGACGTCAGAAGAGGATACCATACTCACGGGGCAGGGAGCTGACGAGTTCTTCATGGGATGCGCCAAGTTCGTCGATCAGACTGATGAGGAATACGAAACGCTAAGAGCATCGAGCGTGAACAGGCTCTTCGATGTCTCCATGCCCTGCGAGAAGGCGATAGCGAGCCATTTCGGTCAGACGTTGCTGTATCCGTACCTTGATCCTGCTGTCCTGTCGGAAATAGAGAAGATAGGCCCGGAAGTGCTGAGGCCGAAGGATATGGATTCCCGGAAGTCCGTTCTGAAGGAGATCGCTGCGGACATGGGATATCCTTCGATAGCTGTACGGGTGAAGAAATCCTCCCAGTACGGGTCGAGGACCACTGATATCATAAGAGCATTGGCGAAGGAGAAGGGACTGTACTACAATCAGTACATCGAATCCATCTACGACGAAGTGATGGGAACCGACGAATAAGCTGCTGACCAGCATTTTAGAAAATGCCAGATGTGACAAATCATTATGACGTGGGTCGGCATGAGTTCTGAATATGGCATAAAAATATTAATTAATTACTAAGAATAGTTGTAAATAATTACTATAATTCTTTAATTTTCAGGGTCCAAGGCAACCTATAGGCACCACCCAAACATCTTCCCCAGTGCGCGATATATATCCTGTGGCAGTCAACACCATCATGAATGAAGGCGATCCGTATCCGGAAGATTTGGCAAGGTCCCTGAGTCCGGTCAGACTGGTAACGGCGCTTTCCACGCCCCTTGCGCCCAGTTTCACCTCGATCAGACCCCATCTCCCGTCCCTAAGCTGTATAACGGAATCAACTTCCAGTCCGGAGGCATCACGGTAATGGTTCACAGTTCCGTTCATAAGCTGAGAGTAAACCCTCAGGTCTCTGACGCACAGGGATTCGAACAGGAATCCAGTGGTGTTCAGATCCGAGATCAATCTGCGGGGATCCAGCCCCAGTGCGGTCGCCGCCAGTGAGGGGTCGGTCAGGTGTCTTTTCGGGGTCATTCTCAATGAATCCCTGGAGCGTACAGAAGGGCTCCAGGCGGGAACGTCCTCGATTATGTACAGCCTCTTGAGGGCGTCTGCATAACTTTCGACGGTCGACGGGGATACGGACTGCTCGGCGGTGCTGACATCCTCTATTATCGTCTTCATGGCCGCAGGCGTCGAGATGTTCCGGGAATACGATCTCATGAGCCTGTCGACGGCGCTGACGTCCTTCTTCCTGCCGTCGACACGGAAAACGTCAACGCCTATTGTCGCATGGTAGTAATTCTCAACGATATCCTGTGCGTATTCCGGATCTATCCTTATTCCCCGTGGCCACCCTCCGCGGACTATCAGGAATGCTATATCCTCCAATGAATGGGGTGAGGAGCCGGAAACGTCCGCCGTTCCTTCGAAAAGGCTCTTAAGGGATACTTTGCCGTCGGAATCGCCGGATTCGTACAGGGACATGGTCCTCATCCTGACCTCGGTTATCCTCCCGACGCCGGAATGCCTGTAGCCGTCGTCCTGGGGGACCGATGAGCCGGTAAGTATGAACTGCCCCATATCCTGCCTGCGGTCCACCTCACTTCGGACAGCATCCCAGAGAGAAGGGGCCATCTGCCATTCGTCAATAAGCCTCGGGACATCTCCCGCGAGGACTGCAGAGGGGTTGACCCTGGCAGCGAACAGGGCATCCTGATTCTCAGGGTTCTGAAGATGTATCTCACTCTCGGAGAGCATGGAGCCCGTTGTGCTCTTACCGCATCCCTTAGGCCCGGTTATGAGGACTGCGCCTGAGGATTTTAGTCGTCTCTCTATGACAGAATCCAGGATCCTCGGTATATATGCGCTGCGGTCCATAGCAATGCAACAGAATCACAGTATTTATTTACTACTAAAAATAGTAATTATTTACTAATTCAACGCAATCACTCACCATAAACAAAATTCAAATTAAGTAATGGCGGGGATTGCAGACTGTCAGTCTGTTTTCAGTAGCCGATAACCACCTCGGATACTTCCTTAATCACACCCTCTGGAATCTTTTTGATATCAAGCAAATACACTATATTGAGGCGTGGATTGAAAATTCCCAGATGACTGAGTTTTTTAAATTGATCTGCATACTCAGAACGAAGCCCCATTAGATAATACATGAGAAGTTGCAGAGTATGTTCCTTTGTGGGCTTATTGATTGAGACTTTGAAATCCCATAGTGTGGATTCTGTCATGAAATCTCCGTCACCCGATGAAACGGTTTCAGTGTATCCTCCTTCAAAGGTGAATCCATCTGAAACAACAGGACCATATTCTTCAAAGAATTTCAAACTTCTATCAACCATCACACGTATGTTGCTTACAGTCTCTTCGTCTGCATTGATTTCTTCCACAGGTTTGTAGAATGCTGAATCTGCCCTATAACACACATCGAATCCAACTACTTTGCAGGCATTCTTTATGGACTCATCATCCAAACCTTTTATTCTACCAATTAACTTCATTGCTTTGGCAGACTGGCCTATGTTGAGTGCGCCAAAAATAGAGATCTTGAATGCTTCTTCCACGGAAGCGCCGCTTTGTAAACGCGATAAATAATCTACAGCCAAACCGACCGTGCTTGAATGAATATTTTCAACAGGATGAAGTTCAATTCCATCGTTCAACTGTATGACCTCAAATTCACTTGGTTTTATGTACCCCCCTCGAGGTTGCTTAATATCTTTGATTCTCTTAACTACGGAAACCGTATACTTCACCCCCTGAATTGAAAATGTTTCTCGAATGGAAATACATGGTATACGCTCAATATAAATGGTCTCTATCTGCCAATAAGATTCTAAAGTAAGATTTGGTGGATGGTTGATTTTAAGTTTGACACTTAAGAACTCGAAATCAAATTATAAATGCGCAGATTGTCTCGAAGCCTCATGCAGGGCAGTGAATCGATGCTGGGTCACTTCTTCAAAAAGGATTTCTTCAAGATCCCGTTATATCAACAAAATTATTATTGGAAAATGGAGAACTGTGAACGGCTATTCGTGAAATCTTGGTATGCCTTTAACGCATTTATAACTGCACGATGGCTTTTCTCACCCTCCTTTGCTCTTATGCCGCCGCAGTCGTAATCTCGAACCTTTGTGTCAATCTGCGCTGCCAAAGCTTCCCATGTGATATTCTCGATTTCACAGACGCTCTTTATGCGTCTGCAGTAGTCGTATACTGTACTCGGATGGCCGCTCGGAGTTATCGTGCTGTATCTCCTTTTGATGAGATGGCTTCGGAATTCTAACTCAATGCTCATTTCGGGCCTCTGCAGATTATTATTGTAAAACGGATGTATATAGTATGCCAAAATAGGCACACATTAAATCTCACAGTGGATGTTAATTCTTCCAATTGCATTTTCACCGCCCATTGGTTCCATCAGCCAGAACATTTTGGATGAACAGACATTAATATGTTTCTGGATAAGGATGCTCTATCTGGGATGGTCTATGTTGGGCGCATGTGACTAAAAGGTCATATTGTCAAAAATACCATTTCAACTCAATACATCGGACATATCGTAAACGACACCTTTCTTCTGCGAGAATACCTACTTCGCCGCCTCTGATCGCATGTGTGCTTATAAGACGGGATTTGTGGGCGGTTGATTTTAAGTTCGACACTTAAAAACTCGAAATCATATTATCTGCGCACACTTTCTCAAAGATTCATGCAGGGCAGCGAATCGATGCTTGGTCACTTCTTCAAACAGGATTTCCTCGAGATCCCGTTATATCAGCGTAATTACGATTGGAAGATTGAGAACTGCGAACGGCTCTTTGAAGACATAATCGACATTTTGAAGCTTTCTAAAATCTCTAAGCCGGAGTATAGGCACCGCAAGCATTTCTTCGGATCCATAATCTATATGATTGACCAGGACACGGACGCTCGGATCATTATAGATGGGCAGCAGCGCATCACAACCATCGCCTTGTTGTTGGCTGCCATACGGGATTGCGTGATAGATGGCCCGGTCGTCTCAACCGACCCTAAACTGCCAGACAAGCTCGATAGGAAACTGAAAGACCAGGATAACGGAAATATCTTCATAATTCCCATAGAGAAGGACCGTGCACCGTACACTGCGATAATGAATAGGGAGAAAGAGAGTTACGATGAAGCATCCAATGTGACTGTCAATTACAATTACTTCAAAGAGCGTCTGCAAACACTTAGTGAGATGACGATAGATGAGTTCTTGGAAGGCATCGACAAGCTCTATGTGATGGTCATACGCCTGAACAGCAGAGAGGATGATGCGCAGATGGTGTTCGAAAGCATCAATTCTACTGGACTTAACCTGAATGAAGGGGACAAGATACGCAATTATCTACTGATGAATCATAACGTCAGGGAACAGAGAATCTATTATGAGAAATACTGGCGCAGGATCGATGACGGATCCTTCGACCTGTCCAGATTCTTCAGGGATTATCAGACCGCGATATCAGGCAAGATACCGAAAAGAGATGAAACGTATCTGGATTTCAAGAAATACACCAGAGGTCAGAACGACCCCGTAAAGTTGTTCGAAGATATCGTCAGATACGCAGGTCACTATCGCGCAATAGTGAAAGAGGATCTGGATCACATATCGAAGAGAGCATCCGCCCTGATGCACCGCATCAATGTCCAGAATGCCACAGTATCATATCCGTTCATAATGCGGGTCTTAGATGCCAACAAGGAATATCCAGATCTCTTATCAAATAAAGATACAGAAGAGGTCTTAGAGGTACTGGAGAACTACATGCTACGCAGGTCCATCTGTAAAATCCCTACCAACGCCCTCAATAAGGTTTTCCAGAATCTTTTCAGCAACCTTACTAAAATTCACGGATTGAACCGTTTCGCAGACAGGCTGAGGTATTCCCTGCTTGTGAAAGAAGGATCCTCGAGATATCCTCTCGATAAAGAGGTCAGAATTAATCTGATCGAGATGGAGATTTATCACAACCGCATCTGTTCCTATGTGTTGTCTGTTATAGAGAACGCGAACAAGGATGCTGGTGACACTCTCACGAGAGTCTACAACGGAGAACTGTCCGTGGAGCATGTAATGCCTCAAAAGAAATCCGATGCCTGGAAGGACGAGATCGGAGATAATTATGACGCGGTGCATGAGACGTGGCTTCACAGGCTCGGCAATCTCACGCTCACAGCATATAATTCAGAATACAGCAACAGACCGTACAGTGAGAAGCGTGGTTTAAAGGACCTCGGGTTCATGGAGAGCGGTCTCCGCCTGAATGGTATGATGAAGGATAATGAACGTTGGACTGAGGACGTCATAAGTGAAAGGAACGAGAAGATGGTGGAAGATTTCATCAGATTCATGCCTGAGTTAAGAACAATTTACGTACCCCCGCCTGAAGAGATGAGAGGTGTATCTGAATATACTTTAGAAGAGGACGAGGAATTTTTTACTGGTATGAACATCAAAGGTTACATTTTCAAAGGTAAGAGATACGAAACGAGAAACGGCGCCCAAGCCTTCGTGTCACTGCTAAGAGAGGCCTATAAGATCGCTCCCACAAAAATGATGGCGATCGAAAAGGAAAAGGGGAGGGGGCAATTGGGTCTTTGGTTGCTTTCTGACCTCGAAGATACAAAGAATAAGCATCAATATAAACAGATTGGACCTGATTTGTGGGTCTGTAAGGACGTAAGCCACTCCGATAAGGCCCGGTTTCTCAAAAGAATCATGGCGTTGTATGATATTGAACCGGGAGATGTCGCATTCATCGGTACAAAAGGCAAGGATACAGAACAAGAATAGGAATGAGATTCGCTACATTGAAATCAGAGTAATGCGGAACTGCCCTAGTATTCCGAGTTCAATGCAAAGTCCCGTTTGACTCAGGGCTAAATAGAGAAAATACCGTGTACTGATGGTGCTCTTTTGAGAGAAAGATTCATCCCCACGGACAACGGGAAGATCTGGAGCTGCGTGTACGGAGAGGGCAAGGAAGGGATACCCCTGCTCGTCGTCCACGGAGGCCCCGGATTCCTCAGCATGCCTCAGACCGTCAGCGACTTTTCTGATGAGCAGCCTGCGTACTTCTACGATCAGCTCGGTTGCGGGAAGTCCGACAGAGCCTCACATGATGAACTCTATCCCCTGGAAACCTATGCTGATGAACTGGACACGATAAGAGACGAACTGGGTCTCTCTGAGGTCATACTGGTCGGATTCTCCTGGGGGTGCGGATTGATATGCTCTTATCTTCTGAATAAAGGTCTCAAAGGGGTCAAAGGACTGATCTTGTCAGGCCCGTTGCTCAGCTCCCCTTTGTGGGAGAATGACCAAAGGAAGAATATGACGGCCCTCTCGAATTCCGCGATATCTGCGATCGAGAAGGGAGAGAGGGATCAGGAATACGGCGAAGAATACGGTGAAGCCGTGAACGAATACTACAGGAGATTCGTATGAAATCTGGATCCGTGGCCCGATTATCTCATAAGCTCCATGGAGAAAATGAACACGGATGTTTACATGAGGATGTGGGGTCCCAGCGAGTTCACGGTCACAGGCAGTCTGAAGCATTTCGACCTGTATCCGAGATTACGGGAGATAGACGTTCCTGTTCTGCTCACATGCGGCGACATGGATGAGGCGCACGTGAAAACGGTGAAGGATTTCCAGGATGGCTTCGCCAATGCATGCATGGCAGTCATACCTGACGCGACGCACATGCATCATATTGAACGGCCTGAGATATACAAGGCCGCGGTCAACTGATTCCTGAGAGGACTTTAGAACGAATGATCGCTGTAATGCGCCCTTGGCTCAGCACATCCGACATATCGTTAACAGCGCCTTTCTTCTGCAAGAAGACCCGCTTTTTATCCATTATCGCTCATCCAACAGGAAATCTATGATGTTCATATATCGTATCCCGTTTCCGTCTTCCGGGATGTCCCTGTCCAATGTGAGTATGGTTTTTATTCCGGCATCTCCGAGAAGCCTCAGAGGGCGCTCCTCACGATTGATCGTCGAATCATCGGCCAGGGTCTTGGTGACCTGATAGAATTCCGTTCTTCCATCGATCCTCGCCGTGAAATCGACCTCGTAATCGCGGTAGCTTCCGACCACCACCTCATACTCGCGCCTGATGAGCTCCAGGAATACAACGTTCTCCAGAAGGCCTGAGGCATTGTCGTCCGTGTGCCCGAGAGCGGTATTCCTTAATCCTGTGTCCGATGCGTAATACTTCGCCTTCACTTTCATCTTCTTTTTACCGATGAGGTCGAAAGTGTTGATTTTGTAGAATGCAAAAGAATCAGTCAGTGCCTCAAGGTATCGGTCTACAGTTCTGTTATCATTTATGCCTGAACCCGAGGCGAGGGAATCAAGTGTCGTTATGTTGCCGATATTTGAGTACATGAAGTCTGTCATCCTGCGCACCGTGGCGGGATCCATCCTGCTCCTGGATACGACATCCCTGTTAACGATTGAATCATAAACGCCCTCCATTATGGCCCGGTTCTTGCGTAGCCGGTCATCCAGATCTATTATCGGCATTCCGCCATGAACAAGATACTGATCAAACCTCTGTTCAGTCCTGATTTCACCTTTGGGCGGATATCTCTCCAGGAACTCGGAGAACGAGAACGGGAGTATGTGGATCTCCACATATCTGCCGGCTATGATCGTACTGAATTCTGATGAGAGCACTTTGGCATTGGACCCCGTGACATATACGTTGGCTCCGTTGCTGCGGAATGTGTTCACTGCATCTTCCCAACCGGGAACGTACTGCACCTCATCCAAAAGGACGTAATCCTTCGGTGAGGACATCTGTTCGGATACATATGAATTCAATTCTCTTTTCGTAGTGATCGAGAAGCGCTTCTCTTCAAGGTTGACCGATACGACATTCTCGCCCTCTTTTTCCAATTTTCGTTTGAATTGCGAGAGAAGAATGGATTTGCCAGACCTTCTGACGCCGGTTATTATCTTAACTAAATCCGGACGGTCTCTGAATTCCTCCAGTCTTTCGAGATATATCCTTCGGATGATCTCTTTCGCCATAGATGTCAATTAACCTTTCTTTATATAAATGTGTGTAAAAATGGTAATCAGATGTAAATATTTTACACATTGTAATGTAGGAAATTTGAACTCAAGGTTAAAATTCTCGAACTGTCCCCGCCCCGCGCTATTTGACTCAGTGATCTGTGTCGGACTGCACACGGGGCGATTCTGTCAGGATTTGGAAGTTTCCTGCTCCCTGTTACTGGTGGACAATGCTAATAGTGAACGATCAGCTCAGCACATCCGACATATCGTAAACGACGCCCTTCTTCTGCGAGAATACCCACTTCGCGGCCATCACCGCTCCGCCCACGAATATCTCCCTGGAATGGGCCTGATGACGCAGCTCTATGCGCTCGGAGTT
>DAXF01000014.1 GCA_002506255.1 Methanomassiliicoccaceae archaeon UBA367 | reverse complement strand
AAGAAGGAGTCCGCCGGATCGGAAACAGGGAACCCTATGTCCTTCAGTGCGTTGAACATCCATCTCTTCTCCGTGTCCATCATCTTGGCCGCCTTGTCCACATGGCTCATATGATCTCTTATGAGTATCTTCGCCACGTGCTGCTCTATGCCGCCGACATTCCAGGCCATCCTCACCTTCTCCATCTGTTTGACTGTGCCCTCGGAAGCCAGACCGTATCCTATGCGCACCCCCGGGATCGCAAAGGATTTCGTAAGGGAACACGCAACCACCATGTTAGGATATTCGTTGATGTACCCGGCACAGGATATGTCCTCATGTCCCAGCACGAGATCCAGCAGGGTCTCGTCCAGGAAGAGCATCACGCCCTTCTTCAGGCACTCATCGGCGATGCTCAGTATACGCTCCCTGGACTCCACCCTTCCGGTCGGATTATTTGGATTACACAGGAAGAGCGCCTTCGCCCCGGATATTAGCTTCGAGAGCCTGTCACGGTTGATCCTGAAATCGTCCGACTCTGTCAGTAGCAGATCCGTTATGTTCGCACCGGCCACCCTGCACTGCCTGCCGTACTCCGCGAAGGTGGGCCTGGCCATGACCACCTTGTCCCCCGGCTCCACGAATGTATTGGGGAACGCCCGTATTATGTCGGACGAGCCTGCCCCCACCATTACGTTGCACTCGCTCAGGGAATGCCTCTTGGCTATCACTCTCTTAAGATCTGCACAAGAGTCGTCCGGATAGTGACCTATATTGGACGTGGCAGATATGATCACATTATTGAGGATGTCCGGCGGGCCAAAAGGATTGAGGTTGTGGCTGAAGTCCTCCACTCCCCCGTAACGCCACCCCTGGCCACCGTGGACCGCTCCGTTAAGGTCAAGAAGATGTTTTCTGACAGAGTCCTCTATTCTCATCCGTCACCCCGATGCTTTTCTTCGATTTATAGAGTCCGTCATATACTGCCGCGACCTGATTTGTATCTCTTCGGCAGAACGAAGAGCTCGCCGTCATTGTCAAAGCCCACAGACGCTGAGACACCGTAGACCTCCTCTATAAGATCCGAGTTTATGATCTCCTTCGGAGGGCCGATCTTGAACAGGGATCCCTCCTTCATAATTATGCAGATATCGCAATATCTGGCCATGAGGGAGATATCGTGCTCCGCGATCAATATGGATATGTCCTTCTTGACCATCGCATTCAGGTACTCCATCACCTCCAGCTTGTATCTCATATCAAGATGCGACGTGGGCTCATCCACGAGCATGAGCTTGGGCTCCTGCACATATGCCTTGGCGATGAGCACTCTTTGCCTCTCTCCGCTGGACAGGGTGTGGAGATACCTGTCCTTCAGGCCGAACACTCCGAACTTGTGCATGGCCTCTTCTGTAAAGGACTCGTCCCTGTCACTCTCCCACCATAGATTTGTGCTGTGCGGATATCTGCCCATCATCACAGTCTCCGCGACAGTAAGACCGAAGCTGGTATTCAGCTCCGCCGGGACATTTGATATTACCTTGGCAAGCTCCCCCGGAGCTCTATTCAACACGGATTCACCGTTCACCAGTATGTCTCCGGATGTGGTAGGATGAATCCTGTTGATGCACTTCATCATGGTGGACTTCCCGCATCCGTTAGGGCCGATTAGGCCTACCAGCATCCCCTTTCCTATGCTGTAGGAAACCTCCTTCACCGCCCGGAACCCGTTCTCGTATGTTTTGCTGACATTCCTCAGCTCCAGAAGCGGCGTCTCAACCATTGTACATCCTCCCCCTCTTTATCAGAAGGTACGCGAACAGTGGCGTTCCTATAAGCGTCGTTATCGCACCCACCGGGAGCTCGAATGGCACGAAGATCATTCTGGCTACCAGATCTGCAGCCATCATGAGTGCGCCACCCATTATTATCGAAGCGGGAAGCACCAGTCTGTGGTCTCCGCCCAATATCATACGGCAGAGGTGGGGGACCACCAGGCCCACGAATCCGATTATGCCGACGAAGGCAACACATACTGACGTTATCACAGACGCCAGCACCATCATCCACCTGTTGAAGCTCCTGACGTTCAGCCCCATCTGCCTCGCCTGCTCCTCGCCCAGCAGCACAAGATTGAGCTCCTTGGCCCAGAATAGAGGTATAAATGACATAGCCAACGCAGGTATGAATATGAACCAGACGTTATTCCATGTCACGTTGGCGAAGCTACCGAAGAGCCAGAACATAGCATTTTGAAGCTGGTTTCCCGCCATGGACAGTATCATAGATTGGAATGCCGAGAATGCCAGACCGATCACTACGCCTCCGAGTACATAGTTCAGAGACGATCCGCCGGATTTCTCCGCTATCAGCATCGTGAGTACGAAAGCCAAAAGACCGCCTACCATTGCGACTATGGGCGTCAGATATATGCTCGTTACATAGCTCACACCCAGGGAGGTCCCGAAGACTATCGCGACTATGGCCATCAATCCTGCTCCGGAAGAGACTCCCGTGATGTAGGGATCCACCAGCGGATTCCTGATTATTGCCTGATAAACGGCACCGGCTACGGACAGGCCTATGCCGACGGCAAAAGTCGCCATAGCCCTCGGAAGCCTGGATTCATAGATGTACGACTCGTATGCCGTAAGGCCTTCGCCGCCTTTACCAAGTGCGGATGCCAGATTCAGGAGCGCCTCGCCTACGGACATATTCCCTCCGGGACCGTAGGAGAGTGCCAGCATGAACATTATGAACGAGCCCAATGAGCCGGCGGCAAGCATCAGGAACAGTTTCCTCTTCCTGGATGCAACCATGCCCTCCCCGGAAGGTTTCACGAATCTGATATAATAAAAGACAAAAAGAGCCAGCATTCCGAATGTCGCAGACCATATCGCTATGGTTGCGGTATCCGCTCCTCCGGGTTTGGGCTCTCCCCTTATGAGCGGAAGGACAGAGGAGTCAAAGCAATAGAGTATTCCATCGTCGTTACCCACGTATATGTTGCCGCCGTGGATCAGGGCCCCGACCATTGCGAACCCTTTGCTTGTGGCAGGCTCAATTGCATACTCCCCCAGCTTAGAGCCGCTCTCGGGACTTAAGGCTATAATGGATCCGTTGGATTGATATTGAACAAGATATACTCTGTCGTTGGCCATTGTCAGCGGACCTTTGACCAGCCCGTAATCCTTCATCCAAAGAGGCTCGCTGTTGTTCCATTCGTAGAATGACACTCCGTTTGAAGTCGATATTATGAAACCGTTCTTGTAGGCCACTCCTGGGGATCCTGCGGCACTGAAGCTTTCATCCTTCCACATCGGCTCCGGATTGCTGGGATCTAGAGTGTCCAGGTTAAAGACTGCGATCCCCGATTCAAGGGGGGACATGGCACCGTCTGAATACGTTACGGCGATCATATTGGAGTATGCTCCGGTCCCCATCGTGACAGAGCCGAAAAGACCGTATTTATCCGGATCTTCTTCATCCAGGTACAGATCGTATTCCCATTCCACTGTCATCGTAGCGCAGTCTATGGCGAATATCGACCCGCCCCATCCGCCTATGAAGGCCGTCTTGGTTCCGTCCGCCTCCGTGCGTATATAGGGTGCGGCATGGTACACTGCCTCCCCGGTCTGAACACTGGAAATGATGTTGCCGTCTGTATCCATCTTATAGAAACGGCCGTCGGATGCTCCGAAGTACACGAAACCGCTGTCATACACCAAAGATCCAGGACCTGACATGAATTTTCGAGGCACACCTGTATCGAAACGAGGTATATCCACAGGCGTCCCTATCGGTTTCCCGTCCAGATCCACCATGAATATCTTACCGCAGGATGCAGGAACTATGACTCTGTCACTCAGCACAAGAGGTGTTGCAGTCTCCCAACTTAGACCTATTTCGGGATATTGCGCAAACCATATTATGTTCCCATCCAGATCCGCACAGTGCAGTGCGGGGTAAGCACGATCACGTTCCTCCGTCGGATCGAGGGGATTAGGTTTCTCCGTCCCCCCGGTTATGAAATAAATGCGTTCCCCTGCAGCCAGTATGCCGCCGTTTATGAATTCGCCGTCGTACTGGATCGTCCACTTCACTCCGCAGGACTCGGGACCTGCAGAGGATTGGACGCCTGAGCCTGAAGCGTCACCTCTGTACATGATCCATGGGTCTGAAACCGAGGGTGTGGCCACAGGCGTCAAGCCGGCGGGATAGAAGCCCCATGCGAATGTCCCGCCGACGAAGGCTGCGGCGCCGTCATAGGCCGTCTCCACCCATTCTCCCTCCCATTTGTAGAAACGCCATTCACAATTGGATGAGCCGGACCCGTTGGATATGCCGTCAAGATTGTCTGTTGCCGTTCCCGCCAAAGTGCCTGTAAGATCGTTTTCTGAAATGGCAACAGATACGGCATCACCCATTGTGCCGTTCACCGAAACATACGTTTCCATCACGTTGCCGTCGCCCATATCCAAGAAGATCGTTCCTTCCTCAGTATCAGCATCCGATAAGAACGGAGCTATGGAAAGAACACCTGCCAGCATCAAAAGGACAACCGAGAAGACAGGCAATGCTCTCTTCAATTCACCACCCCGCAGATACTGTAAGATAGTCTCTGTAATCGTCGCCCACATACTTTGGAAGCGGATCACTGAAACGTTCGGGATGAAGCGCGTTTGCGAGAAGCTCTGCGGCCTGGCACACTCTCGGACCGGGACGCGACAGCACATCCGCAGCCTGACCGCTGAAGAAGTATACCTCTCCGTTCTTGAAAGCGTCTGTACCGGCCCACTGAGGATTGTTATTCCTTATCCATTCCATCTTTTCGTCGTATTCCGCCTGAGTGGTCACTGCGGATTCGGATACTATGATTATGACCTGCGGGTTCCTATCCTTTACCTCTTCCGCACTGGACGGGAACCATCCAAGGTTCTCCTCTCCGAATATGTTCGTTCCCCTGGCGTATTTGGTTGCATCATCCATGTAAGTGTTATCTCCTGAAGTGAAGGCCGAGGGCAGCATTCCCAGGGCCAGAAGGACATCCTTCCTGACTGTGTTCTTTATCCCGGACAAAGTGCTGTCCAACTGCGCCGTGATACTGTTGGTCACGGCTTTGGCATTCTCCGGATTGCCTGTGGCCTGACCTATTGTCCATATATTCCTGCATATGGCATCAATGCTGTCAGATCCCGGCAGCATCAAAGTGAAAACGTTGGTGCTTCTGAGCCTCTTGGCCACATCCAAATGGCCTCCGACGCTAGCTTCTCCTATCACTATATCCGGGCTCTGTCCCAACACCTTCTCGTAACTTGGGTTGGTATATCCACCTACGGCGGCGACCCTGCCGCTCTCTCTCATACCGCTTATGGATACAGGATAATTGCTGTAGAGATCCGTCCCCACCAAACCGCCGATCCCATGTATGGCATAATACATCTCTGTGCAGGAAGGCGCTAAGGTGATCGCCCGGAGAAGCGTACCGTCATTGAATATGCATCTACCCTCTGCATCCACGCACGGCAACGGCGTGTATCCTTCGTACGAGAAAGCGAATGTCACGAATCCAAAATCCTTCATATAGAGATTCTCCGGCAATCCGTTCTGCTTCTCCCACACGCCACTATCCTTGGGCGTTGTCCAGAGGGTCCAGGTCCTGACCGAATTATTAGATACCCCATTTATGGATTCCGGGATGCCATTACTGTCCTTTACAACTGCATATCCTTTCGCCGTGCAGGAATAATCCAAGACCTCGGCAATGGTCTTGTCCCCCTTCTCCGTGGGGATCCACACTCCGTCATATCTTCCGAAATCGATGAGCATCCCTTCACTGTAATCCCGGGGCTCGTTGATATCGGCCAGAACCGGCACGGATATTGCGACCAGTATGATTATCGCCAATGAGGCCGCTGTTTTCAATCTACGGGCAGACATGGTAACGGGTTCCTTCAAAAGGGTTTGAAAAGGGTTTGTAAATAGTCTGAATCAGGCAGGAACCGCAGTCGGACTTCCGATAGGAGCCCAGGACGTATCCAGATCCGTGTAGAAGAAACAGAAGTACTTCACGCCGGTCGGGAGATTCCCGAAAAGGTAATCTGTCAGAATCCAGGAACCGCTCTCAGAATCCCACTCATAATGCACCCAGCTGCTGCCAGACTTTGTCGTATCCTCAGGAGCGGCGGCTACCCAACCAATGCCGTCTATCGTATCGATCCATAACGTATTACCGGTCCCGGTATACTCAAGCTCATATCCGATCTTGTCACATGCATTCTTCAGCGCATCCTGAGGCGTGTCCCCGGACCCGTGAGACCACTCTTTCTCACCTGTGTTCCTCTCAAAGAGGAAATCCACCTCATATTTCGCCTCGCTGTCGTTATCCATTAGGCCATAATTGATCACAATACTCACAGCGGCCACGGCGAGGACCGCTGCGATCACAAAAACCATCGATTTCGATTTCATCGCATT
>DAXF01000080.1:1487-13023 GCA_002506255.1 Methanomassiliicoccaceae archaeon UBA367 | reverse complement strand
AATCCGTTGACGTCCGCAGCGAAACGCACATTTATCTTGGTCCTGCCCCGGGAGATCTTGCCCGGAAGGGGGATCTCGAACCTTTTTATCATGAAGCCGTACGGCAAACCTGTATAGTAGGTCCCGGGATTCGCCTTTGTCTCATGAACCTCCAGCTCCAATGTCTTCTGATCATCCCGCTTTGGTCTGAAGACGGCCTCGGGCGTGATAGGAAGAGGAGTGCTCCTGAAAACCACATTGTATATCGTCTCGTTACCGTCCACACCCGCCTTTATTCCCAGCGTCTTGCTGAGTACAGGCTCCACGACGATGTTCCCATCGGAGAAGACGGAATCCGCATACAACGCGGAGCCTTTGGCCATGGATGTGAACGGCTCGTATATGTCCGTCCTGACGGTCGGAAGAGCATCGTCCACATAGCGCATCATGGCTGAGATCTGAGACTCGCCACCGGTCATGATCACCCTTGAGATGTCCCTCTCGCGGAGGCCTGCGGACCTTACGGCGTTCAGCATCATCGTTGTCAGACGGAGGTTGAGCTCGTGGGTTGCATCCTCGAACTCCTCGCGCCTGACCGTGTAGGTCACCGGCATCCCGTTGACGTTTATCGTATCCGTCACCCTGTTGCGGGCGGTCAGAAGCTCCTTTACACGCCTAGCCTCAATGGCTATATCCCGCCTCATCTTGCTGTTGCGGTCAGCCTCCTTCTGCGTCATGCCGTACGCATCTATGATCTTCCTCTGAATTATGTTGGCAAGATGAAGATTCCAGTCCTTCCCTCCGAGATTCCTGCTTCCCTCATTCGCCAAAACGCTGAACTTGTTGTTACTGACCTTTATGACGGACGCATCGAAGGTCCCGCCCCCCAGGTCGAATATTATCAGGTTCCCCTCCCTGAACCTGTTCTCCTTGCAGTATGATATGCAGGCGGCCGTTGGCTCATTGATCAGCTCTATAGCCTCCAACCCGGCTATCCTCCCGGCCTGGATGGTCGCCTGCCTCTCGGGAACGCCATAATCCCCAGGGACAGAGAGCACGGCCTTAGTCGGCATTACTCCGTGATTCGCCTCGAAGCGCAGGAGCATCTTCCTGAGCACCAGGGCGGACATCTCAGTCGGGGTATACGTAGAGCTCATTATGGTCCTGGTATACTTGGTCCCCATCTGCCTCTTGAAACCAGAAGAGAAATTGCTGTACCCTTCTATGCGTGCCTGAGCCTCCGCCTTGGAACCGACGATCTTCCCCATATCGGTGAACAGGATGGAGGACGGTACCAAAACGGAACCGTCCTGGCCCTTGTCGGCCTCCAGATCCCCCTTGCCGTCAAGGTAGGCCAATACAGTATTGACTGTGCCCAGATCTATGCCTACGCAATAATCATCCATTGCTTACCCTCCGGCTCATCTCAACCCCCTGATGACGCCTTCGGCATCCAAGTCTATCCTCTCTGCAGCGGGTTTCTTAGGAAGCCCGGGCATAAGTGTCATCTGACCGCATATTGGGACTATGAAACCCGCCCCTGCGGAAACGTAAACATCCCTCACCGTGAGCTTCCACCCTGTGGGGGCGCCCTTCCTCGAGGGGTTATCGCTTATCGACGCTTGGGTCTTCGCTATGCAAACAGGCAGATCCCCGTATCCCGCGGCTTCCAAGGAATTTATCACCTTCTCTGCAGCGGGCAGGTAGTTCACCATCGAGGTGCCGTATATCTCATAACCTATGGTCTCGATCTTCTGCTTTATGCTTAGCTCCGTCCCGTACAGGGGCTTGAAGTCTTTCCCTTCCCCAATGGCCTCTACGACCTTCTGAGCAAGTTCCATTCCCCCCTTCCCGCCATCGGTGAAGACTGTGGATTCCGCAGAGGGCACACCGAGAGAATCACAATGGGACCTGATCTCGGCGATCTCCTCATCCGTATCGGACGGGAACCGGTTTATCGCCACAACAACAGGGACGCCATACAGCCTTAGATTCGAGATATGCTTGTCCAGATTAGAATATCCTTTTCTCATGGCCTCCATGGTCATTGTGCTCTCATCATCGATATCCGCATCCCCGTGCATCATGAGTGCCCTTGCCGATACGACAATGACCGTACAGTCCGGCGAGAAGCCCGCCTGTCTGCATACTATATCCATGAACTTTTCTGCACCCAGGTCTGCTGCGAAACCGGCCTCCGTGACTGCATAGTCACCCAGCTTCATAGCGGCCCTTGTGGCCACTATGCTGTTGGACCCGTGGGCTATATTTGCGAAGGGAAATCCGTGGACGAATACGGGCTGTCCCTCAAGAGTCTGAACCAGATTCGGATTTATTGCGTCCTTCAAGAGGACCATCATCGCTCCGACGCAATTCAGGTCCTTCGCGGTCACCATACGGCCGTCATACGTGTATCCGACGACCACTCTCTCCAGTCTCGCCCTGAGGTCCTCCCTGTCCGATGCAAGTGCTAGAATGGCGGATATCTCCGATGCTGAGGTGATCAGGAAACCGCTCTCATGAGGTACTCCGCCGATGGATTTGCCTCCCAGGCCCACAACCGTGCTCCTGAGCTCCCTACAGTTCATATCAATGGCTTTCCTGAGAGTTATCTTGGTTGGGTCCAAGCACAGCTCGTTGCCCTTCGCTATGTGATTCTCCGTCACTGCAGACAGAAGATTGTGGGCACTTCCCACAGCGTGTATGTCTCCTGTGAAATGAAGATTGATGTCCCACATCGGATAAACCTGAGAGAGGCCGCCTCCGGTCGCTCCGCCCTTTATACCGAATATCGGGCCTATGGAAGGTTCACGGAGAGCTCCGACCACATTCTTGCCTATCCGGCTGAGGCCCTGTATGAGGCCTATCGTGGTAACGGTCTTACCCTCGCCTGCCGGTGTAGCTGTTATCGCCGTGACAAGGATCAGCTTACCGTCCTTCTTGTCATCAAATCGCTTCAGCACGTCGAGGGGGATCTTAGCCATATCCCTGCCGTAAGGTATCAGCTCACAGGACGGGATCCCCATCATCTCAGCCAACTCCGAAATTGGCCTGACTTCGGCCTCCCGAGATATGTCCAAATCAGATTTCATATAATGAGTACCCGTAAACACTAATCTCATTTAACATTTTTTTGGGATGCCATATCTGGACACGGAGTATCTGCTTTTCATACCCCGGAATGCATATCAAAGAAAGTGAGATGTCTGGGTCTTTCAGTGTATAACACCGTTGCAATACGGTGCGCTGCTCAACCAATAAATGAGTGGGACAGAAGAATGCTGAACAGCGACCTTCCCATCCCGTGCGTATCCGGGCCCGGAGTAAATGTAACTGTAATCTCAGAGCCGTATATCAGAGAAGGCGCAATCCCATCATGTGATAACGTGAAAAAAGGATGCATAAGCGCAAAGGAGTATGAGGCCGTCTTCATCCTGAATGACTTAGCCATGCTTCTGCGAGACCTTGTCAGAGGGGATACAGGAGAGGAGCCGCGATACTTAGGATATCTGGCATCTGTGATCTGCAAAGCGAGAGATGAGGTTTTCGACAAGGAGATCATCTGATCTCATCCGCGCCTGTCCTTCCCTGCTTTGGCCAGCACTTCCCTTGCCATCTCATTGCCGTTGTCCGCAGAGACCCTGAGCCAAGTGATGCCTTCCTTCGGGTCCTTCATGACGCCTTTACCTTCCAGATACATCATCCCCAGAACGAACTGGGAATCCGGGTCATTCTTCTCTGCGGCCGACCTGTACCATCCGACGGCCCCTGCATAGTCGCCTCTCTCGCAGAGCATAGCAGCCAGATTGAACATGGCCTCCGTCATGCCGCACTCGGCCGATTCCCTGTAAAGGGCCTCTGCCCTGTCCCTGTGGCCCTCAGCGTCCTTCCTTTCCCGGCATATGGATGCCAGCCTGAACTTGGCCTCCGGGACGCCCATATCCGCTGCGACGGCAAACCACCTCTCGGCTTCTGCCATGTTGACAGGGGCCCCGTCCCCTTCCTCGTACATGACGCCGGCCATATACATGCTTGTCACATCACCAGCCTCCGCCGCCTGAACGAACCTACTCAGCGCAGACCTGCTGTCCTTATTCTCAGAGAAATAATGCATCATGCCCAATTCCGCAGCGGCCGCGACGATGCCTTTGTCCGCCGCAGCGCCCAGATAATCTATGGCTTTCTCCTCATTCCTCTCAACTCCATAGCCGCCCCAATAGATGACTCCTAGGCCGTAAAGAGCCTCTGCGGATCCCAGCTCTGCAGCCGCCTGGAAAAGCATACGGCCTCGTACATGATCTTTCTCGACCCCACGGCCGCTCATATATAGCTCAGCCAAAGCACATTGTGATCCTGCATGGCCCCGGTCTGCGGCAGCAATATACGAACTGACAGCTTTCCCGTAATCCCCTTCCGACTCGGCTGTTCGAGCCATATCGAAGAGTGCATCAAGGTCCATAATAGCATTAACGGGCACAGGCGTATAAATCCCTTGACGAAGCACGATTTATATCCGAAATGCGGATACTGACGACGAGCAAAATGGCTGAATACGTCTGTAACACATGTGGATACGTCTACGATGAGGAAGAAGAAGGTGTTCTCTTCGAGGACCTGCCCGACGACTGGGAATGCCCCGTCTGCGGTGATGGCAAAGATGTTTTCGAATTAAAGTGAAACAGTATTTATTCTACGCATAGTGTATTTTTTCCTTGATAAAAATACGAATTTCGTAGAATAGTCTACTATAAATAGTAGTAACGAGATTATTATACAGTGAGGTGAGACCAAATTTCAAAACGAAATAACGACAGGATCTGCGGCGAAGACAGGAACGACGAGACACATCTGTTGGTTGAGAAATGGCCGGTCGGCATCTCACGATGCGGGTAGACCGAGTTCTTCCTGACTGCAAGACTCGACTGATGACCGCAATAACCCCTGCCGCGCGCGGCAGGGTCCTTAAATCTATCAAGGTGTTTCTTGCGTGCGTATTTTTCGCTTTCCCGGGAATGCGATATATTCAATACAGCAAATTCGATTCTTTGACGAGATGCCATGACGGGAGATAACGGTCTGATCGATAATATCCGGGAGATATGGCCCCATTTCGCCATTGCCGATGCAGACGCGTGGGATACGGATCCCCTTGTGTCCGCAACGATACCGTCCGCTCAGAGGCCGAGATCCATAATGCCCTCTGCCAAATCGGTCGTGGTCATTTGGGTGCCGGTGTCCCCGACGATAATTCACACAGCACCGTCCATATATTACAGAGAGCATTACAAAACCCTGAACACGCTTCTTGATGTGACATCACAACGTATCGCGACAATGCTGGATGCCGCAGGATATGATGCGGCCTACGTCCCCCGGGACGGATACCACGGGATAGAGGGACTCAGGAAGGACCCCTCGTCCTTCTTCTCGCATCGTCACGCAGCGTATCTGGCAGGCCTGGGGACATTCGGTATCAATAATGTGCTGCTCACGGAGACACACGGACCAAGAGTGAGATTCGCTTCGGTGATCACATCTGCGGATCTCCCCGCCGGGAAGCTTTCAAACAACAAACTGTGCACAGAATGCATGAGATGCGTCAGGGAGTGCCCCGCAGGTGCCCTAAGCGGCGATACCTACCCAGAAGGTTTGGATAAAGCACTGTGCGTCGAAAGATCCGGGGCATTGGCTAAAAGAGGGATATCTCCCTGTGGCAGATGCATAGCAGTATGCCCGGTAGGGAAGGCGGTTGAACCTCCCTCCGAAGATTTCACCAAAGCAGTGCGCAGATACGAGATATGAAAGCTCGGAGCAGAAGGGGCTCTCAAAACTTGCATTATGACAAAAGTGACAGCGCGGTCCTCTGGACCGGAACGTGATGCGACCACCACCCGATCAGGACGGGACAGGGATAGCAATTAAGGCCCATCTGGGAACAAAGTCTGATTCATGAGAGAACAGGACCCTTGCCGGTCCGAAGAATCCCGATCCGCAGTCTGAGCCCCGGAATTGGATTCGGGACGACTTACTGCAAGCTGCAACCCATCTGTCCGCAGGTTCAGATCCCAAAATTTTCACTCTTACACTAATGGTCCGAAATTAGGGTCGAAAAATGACCCTGGCCAGACGTCTTTTAGTGGGCCCGAAGAGATTTGAACTCTTGACCTCCCGGTTATCAGCCGGGCGCTCCAGCCAGTCTAAGCTACGGGCCCAATTGGATGTCAGTCAAGATTGAAACCCCATATATAGATTTTGGCAGAATAGGGGCTTCCTCACAGAATGCGGCAAAGAATAGATACGGGTACACCATTACGGGCAACATGGCGCAAACGTTCCATTGGGTGGATATAATGACTATCTGCCATGCGACAGAAAGGGAAGAGCTCTTGCTTGAGGTCATGGAGGCTCTCGCAGGAGAAGGCAACGTCATTCTTGAAGAGACAGAGGGTCACTTCGGCAACAGGATCACCATATTGAGCGCCAAGATAAACAGGGAGAAGGACACGAAACGTCTTTTCTCCGCCCTCGGCCCGGAGCTCCTAGCAGGCCTCGCAGGCGAGCTAGAGGAGAGGATAGACGACGACTGCACATTCTACCTTAGACTTGACAAGCAGAAGGCCGTTCAGAGGATATACGCCGCTTCCTGCGGCGGGGATGTTGTCTCTATAACAGGCAAGATCGCATCCCATCCTGCGAGGAAGGTCAAGGCCGTAGAGGCTATGGAGACTTTCCTCTCGAATATCACTCAGGTTCCATGAAGTCCCTCTCGGGCTCCTCTGTTATCTGAAGCTGGATCAGCCTCACCCTGCGGTTCCTGACGGAACGGATCTTGAAGAGAGCGTTCCCTACCCAAACCTTGTCTCCTTTGATGGGGACTCTATTGAGCTTGTACTGCATGAAACCGCCTGCGGAATGCTCATCATACCCATCCAGGTCGAGATCCAGGTCCAGCTCCTCCATTATATCCAATATGTTGGCGTCGCCGGTTATCATATAGCTGCCGTCGCTCTCTTTGACCACGGTATGCCTGATCTCGTCGCTCTCATCCCATATCTCCCCGACAAGCTCCTCCAAAAGGTCCTCTAGAGAGACTATGCCTACCGTCCCACCATAAGAGTCCACTACAACTAGCATCTGCACGATAGACCTCTGTATCTCGGCAAGAGCATGTGCCAGAGTGGTCGATTCTGGTATGAACTTGACAGGACGCATTATGTCGGATATCTTGAAATCCGCGCCCTGGAAGTGCTTGTTATAGAAATCCTTCGCATAGACGACCCCGATTATGCTGTCTATATCCCCGTCATATATGGGCAGCCTGGAATATCCGGATGTCAGGAAGGTCTCTTTGAGCTCCTCCATTGTAACCGATTTATCCTCTGCGACTATGTCGACGCGGGGTATCACGACGGTGTCCACAGTCTTATCGTCGAATTCCATGGCTGATTTTATCAGGTCCCTTTCGGTCTTCTCCAGCTCGCCCTCCCCTTCGATCTCGTCCACGATCGTTGCCAATTCCCTCTCGGTGAAGGAAGGTGCATCCGCACCGCTGTTGAACTTCCTCGAAAGGAAGGATGTGAGCTTCTCGAAGAGCCATGTGAGGGGCATAAGCACCTTCAAAGCTACACCCATGGGCCCGGAGAGCCTGATCGACAGACGTTCTGCGTTCGCTCTCGCCAGGCTCTTGGGCACTATCTCCCCGAATGTAAGTACGACTAAAGTCATCACTACTGTGGCCAGCGGCACCCCCCAGGCTGCGCCGAGAAGAACTGTGAACATCCATGCGCTTAAAGTGGAGGCGGTGATGTTCACCACGTTGTTCCCGATCAATATGGTCGATATGAGCCTGTCATAATTCTCAGTCATCCTGAGGACCTTGACGGATTTCTTGTTTCCATCTTTAGCCATGCTCTTGAGCCTTATACGGCTCACGCTTGTATATGCGGTCTCAGAAGCAGAGAAGAATGCTGATAAAATAATCAGCAGAATAAGGAGCAGAGAGGCCGCGATAAGAACCTGTGTCATCAAAACATCCCTACCGGGAAACTCGCTGTACGTGCCTTCCCCTGCATCAAGGAGGGGTATCCCAAAGTCATATCCTTGTTATAAGCGGAACTGATTAAAAATCTCATCGCCGAAAAGCACCGTATGATGAACCTGAAAGAACAGAATAAAAGGAAAAGGAAATGGTTTACAGATTTCTGCTATGCCGATCTTACATCGACATCTTGCTCTTGACCTCAGGCGAAAGCATGTAGAGGAAAAGCATGATGTATATCACAAGGTAAGCGACAGCATTCAGTACGTTGAGTACTATCCAGAGGGCTGCTCCGCCGAAAGCTGCTACAACTCCGAGGATACCGCCGATTATACCCAACAGGAAGACGATCAGCAGGATGACCCATATGATCTTCTTCAGTATCGGGGAGAGGTCCATCTTCATCAGGAGGCCGAACAGTATCAGCAGCACGCCGATCACAATCGACATGATGTTCAGTGCGAATATGCCCTGAACGATGTCAACGACACCGACGATTATGATGAATCCGACGACAAGCCCGAATTTGGACGTAACACCTTCGTCAAACAGAGATCCTATGTTCAGCTTGGACTCGCCCTGGTATACACCGAGGCCGAAGACCAGCAACAGCAGGCCGGCGATGAGCACACCGATCAGGCCAAGGTCGAAACCGTCCACTACCCATATGATAGCTGACAGCACCATTACAAGACCCGCAATCATGGCCATCAGGCCGAAGTTCTTGGTTTCGTCAAAGAATGACATGACCATATATGGCAGGATTAGACTAATAAACATTTTCGTGGCCTGGGTAGGAAGTGTGCGCGCAACCCCCCTTATTTTTCCAAAATATACTGTTTATATAATTGCAGATGCATTGTGCTAAATAATTACCCACAGGGTGTTAAATCATGGCTGAATTCAAATACGACATCGTCGAGAAGATAGCGGTCCTGTCCGAATCCTCCAAAGGATGGAGGAAAGAGCTGAATCTCATAAGCTGGAATGACAGGGACCCTAAGTACGATATAAGGGAATGGTCCCCTGACGGAGATAAGATGGGAAAAGGAGTGACACTCACGCTGGAAGAAGTGGCGATACTCAAGGAAGCCCTCGATAACAGAGAGATTTGAGGAGCGTAATCTGCCAAGGTTTATAAACACAATCGGACTACACCGTCCCAAGGCATTCTAGGATATGCCCTCGGCCACCAGTTATAGGGGAAGAGGAGATTATCGGGAATTACCGAGAGAGGAATAAAAATGGCCTACGAAAACAGGGGATACAGAGACAGAGACCAGCCGCCGAGAGAGTACCACAAAGCAACTTGCTCGGACTGTGGCGCAGAGTGCGAGGTTCCATTCAAACCTACGCAGGGCAGGCCCGTTTACTGCAAGGACTGCTACAAGAAGCACGCCCCGCCAAGAGACGACAGACGCGGCAGATACTGATCTGTAACCCCGGATCAGATCAAACCCCTTAATCCAAACATATTACTTTTGAACGCATATTCACGTCAGGCACAAATGACCAAGATAAGCCAGTACGGGAAGCCAGAGGGAGAGGAAGGTCGCGAGATCATACGCTCCATGAACGCACATCACAGGGAGCTCTCGGAGTGGGCTCTCTCATTCATAGCGGATGCCGCGCCCGCCAGGATCCTGGATATCGGATGCGGGGGAGGTATGCAGATGGCCCTTATGAGAGATATGTTCCCCGACGCGGATATGACCGGCTTGGATCACTCCCCGGAAGCAGTGATCGCGGCATCCGAGGCGAATTCTGATGCAAAGGCATCTGGAAAATGCAGAGTGATAGAAGGCTCCGTGGAGAGACTGCCCTTCGGTAACGAAAGTTTCGATCTTGTAACAGCTTTTGAGACATACTTCTTCTGGCCAAACCTGGAGAGCAGCATCTCGGAGGCGTGCAGGGCCGTGGCTCCGGGCGGCATGATACTAGTAGTCTCTGAATCATACCCGAATCTGCTTTTCAGACGGATCAATGAGAGGAACAGAAGGCTCTATGGCGTAAACGTTGTCGAGAACGATCGTATGAGATCTATGCTCGAAGCCGCGGGCATGTCCGTGGAGATAAGGACAAGAAAACTCAGGAACTGGGTCTGCTTCATCGGCCGGAAGATCACTTCTTCTTCCTAGAACGGTTCATCTCCACCTTCATGTAGGTCGTAAGTCCGGTCATCCCTATTACGACTATCCCTGCCCCTATGCACAGAAGTATCGCGCCCGGCAGAGTGAAGTCCATCAGTATGGCCCCGAGGCCGAAGAATGCGATCATGGCCCCCAGGAAGAAAAGGGACCTCATGGATGTCTTGCTGTACCAGACCACGCTACCGTGATGATATGAAGAAGGTTAAATGGTTTGGGAGAGGACCGCCTAAGCGATCCTGGTTCCCGCAGAGGGCGTAGCCCCCGAATCGTAAACTGCCGTTACCTTGAACACCCACAGTGCATTGGCGTGGAGCTTCATAGGCTTGAGAGCCTGGTTCATCTGATCTATCCCGGGGCCGCTCGTCTGGCGATCCAGGACCTCCACGTCGATCGTGTACGCTTCCATGCCCTTCACTACAAGGAAGGAGGCCTTCTTGTTCACTGAGAGGTTGGACTTGGTCCTCTTCATTAGGATCTCGCCCACTGCCATCGTCTTGTCGTCGATCGCGATTATGCTTCCCGCCACTATGGCATGGGGCTGATTAGATGCATCGGAGGATACTACTGCTTTGATAGATTCCCTGTCTGCGATCAAATCCATGACTTTCTTAGGAATTGATACCATTTTTGTCACCGGAACGGAACCGACTGCACACTATATAAGGACTTAAGTAACAGTCGTGTGAGCAAGGGTTCAATTCTTCGCCTTGCTCTTCCTGACGTTGTAGATCAAAAGAGCCGCCAGGTAGACGGCGCTCACTACTACGAGGTATTTGAAATCCATGATTCCGAATGCACCAGACATGCTCCCCACAACCCCTAATTCGTATTTATTGCTTGTTGGTGTTATTCACTCGTGTCAGGTGCTGCACCACTAGATCGATCTTCCCGTCCTTGTAAAGAGGCACCGAGTGGCAGTCATAGATCTCTCCCGTGGCCGGTATCACTCTCTTCCTGGCCTCCCTCTGCAGTACGGTTCCCGTGATCTCACAATCATCGCAGTGGCTATTCCTTCCGAAGAGAGTATAGCATCTCTTGCCGATTATCTCTTCCAAAGTCACTTTGAATTTCGAAAGACCGGCTCTGTTCATCCACACCAACGTATGCTCGGAGTCGTGTATGAGTATAATGTCGTCTATCTCATCCAGCACCACATTAAGAATGTCCTCGGCATAATCTCTTGTCACATCACGACCTCCGTTCGATGCATCGTGTTGCAGCCTATTAAATTTGGGGTGTCAATATTCTGCCCAGCGCAGGACCAGACGTACGTATTCCGCAACGATATCTGCGAAAAACATAGATAATGATGAGAGCTGCTGTGCGAACCGCAAAAAGCTGTGGATACAATTTTTATAATAACAACTGA
>DAXF01000080.1:650-1234 GCA_002506255.1 Methanomassiliicoccaceae archaeon UBA367 | reverse complement strand
TCCAAGATGATGAAGACCCTGATTCTCGACGCTGCGGACGTGGGTGGACAGCTGACGGCCCTTTATCCTGAGAAGGGGATACATAATTACCCCGGTTTCGAGAGGATACAGGCCAGAAAACTATCGGACAAGCTTCACGCCCAGGCAGAATCCCTGGAATGCGAGATCAGGAGCCACGAGAAGGTCACAGATATAAACGACGGGAAAGAGGAGCTTATTGTCGTCACCACCAAAGGCGAATATCATGCCAAATCCGTGATAATAGCCGTGGGCATGGGAATGTTCAAGCCCAAGCGCATGGGAGTCAGGGGGGAGGAGGAGTTCGAGGGCAAAGGCCTCACCTATATCCTGCCCGTCAAAGAAGAGCTCGTGGGCAAAAAGGTGGTGATGTTCGGAGGCGGCAACAGCGCGATAGATATGGCTCTTGTCGCAGTGACCGTCACAGATACCACCATCGTTCACAGGAGAGGCGAGTTCCGGGCCGATGAGAGCAACGTGATGGCCTTGGAAGAGAGCAAGATAAAGAAGATCATGAACGCCGCGCTGATCTCAGTGAACGGCGACGACCGCGTCAGATCCGTGAC
>DAXF01000080.1:0-343 GCA_002506255.1 Methanomassiliicoccaceae archaeon UBA367 | reverse complement strand
ATGAGGACCTCAAGACCGGGCGTGTTCGCATGCGGCGACGTCATAGACTATCCCGGGAAATACAAGCAGATAATCACCGGATGCGGAGAGGCGGGCACCGCAGCAGTGGCTGCATACAAATTCGTCAAGAAACCCTACTGGGCTTAAAAACTTGGAGGGTTAAGGTTTAGGTGTGGGCCGGCGCCTGAGGCGCGACTCACTCGACAATGGCACCGGAGGGGCACTCGTCAACGCATGCACCGCAGTCCACGCATTTGTCGTCATCAATGACTGCGACGTCATCGACGACAATAGCGTCCTGGGGGCAAACGTCTACGCAGGCGCCGCATCCGACACACTCATC
>DAXF01000085.1 GCA_002506255.1 Methanomassiliicoccaceae archaeon UBA367 | reverse complement strand
CCCGCATCCGCGAATCCCTGTCTCTGTCCCGTCCCGGCCTGTCTGGACAGCTCCTTGGGACGGAAAACGAGGTTGTAGGCGTTCACCGCGTGCTCCCTTGTCCTGCCGTCGGCAAGCTCTGCCAGCTCTCCGGGGGACGAAGCCTCGTCCTCATGAACGAATACCTCTATTATGTGCTTATTAGTCATCAGCTGAGCACGTATCAGGCCCGTAGAGGCCTCATGGGCGCACATCTTGTCCTTCTCCTTGGGCCCGGGCATTCCGAGTGCCATCACGATCTCGCATCCATCCTCTTCTATGAGCTTCTTGCATGCGACAGGCAGGTCCTTCATACCCGGTACCGTGCGTCTGATGATCTTGAATCCTGTGCCGGTCTTCTTGAGCTCGTCCTCGGCGGCACTTCCCATATCGTACCTGGCGAAAGTGGTGTCAGCTATGCCTATGTTCTTCATCGCTCCCCTCCTGTGCCCCGTATTTTGCGGATGATATGCCGGGTGGCGGTCAGATCGTCGGCGCACCGGTCGGCGCGACAGACCCTGATTCTATAGCCCTTATCATTCAGCTTCTTCTCGAGGACCTTCTCGTCGAAGGTCTGGTCATAACCTAGAACGATTATGTCTGGTTCTATCTCCCGGAGAATCGAGTATATGTCGCCGCCGCTCCTCCCAAGAACGGCCCGGTCCACGGGCTTGAGGGCGCTGACGAGTCGCACCCTCATCTCCTCAGGGGTCACCGGCTCATGCTTGTTCTTGCGCACGGTCTCGTCACATGCCACAACGACCACGAGCTCGTCGCCTTTGGCCTTGGCCTGCTCCAGATATGAGAGATGGCCCGTATGTATTATATCGAATACTCCCGAAGCCATCACCCTGACCATGCGCTCACCTCTTGTTCTTCCTGAATTCTTTCCACGCAGAGATAACCTCGTCACCAGTTATGAATGCTAGCCCTTCTCTTTCAGCGTAGGCCTTGGCATTCTCCTTGGTCTCAGAGCCACCGTCGTCTCCGAGCATCTCGCATATGGTAGCGGATGGTTTCACTCCTGCCATGATCATGAGGGCCGTGCAAAGCTCCGTGTGCCCTTTTCTGTTCATGAGTATTTCCTCGGAGGTGTTCAGGAGGTGAACGTGCCCGGGGGCTCTGAAGTTCTTGCCCAGCTCCTCTGCGATAAGATCGTCGCTCTTGTCCTGGAAGAGGGTTCTTGCGTACTCTCCTATGGTAAGCGCTCTGTCGGCATCGGTTATGCCTGTGTACGTCTTTCTGTGATTGATGGTGATGCCGAAGGATGATTTGGTGCCGTCATACGGTATGTCCGTTGGTGCCATAGCCAGCATAAGCGGGTATTTGGAGGAGTCGTCTGCGTATATGTCCGCCATGAAGGGGAGGCCCACAGCCTTGGCTTTGGCATAAGGGGTCGTGGTGCATACCAGACCGCCCGCATCCTTGCGCATCCGTTTGATGTCCTCTTTACTGACGAATTCCGAGGCGATGGTCATATCCGTTTCCCTCTCCCTGTCATCAAAATCGAATACGAGAACCATACGGCCCTTCCTGATCTCGTCGAGAACGTGCTCCAGTCTCATTTATCTACCTTCTTGCTCGGCAAGGGCTAGGTATAAAAATAATATTGTTGAAGTACCATGAAAGGTGTAGATGAATCATAAAATTGTAATCGCGTACAAGAGAGGCGATGTCACCGTTTTATAGATGGAAGATATAGAACGGGCCGGGAGAGGCTGTATTGGAGAGATTCGATATTTCGGATACAGATGTCAGCAGGCAGATCAAGACCATGCCTGAGCAGATCGAGGCGGCGCTGGATACAGAGATGCCGCAGCTACCTGAGACGGAGAAGATCTGCATATGCGGCGTCGGCACCTCTGCCATGGCCGGCGATATAATATCAGATTACGCCGGAGGCTTCTCAAGCGTGCCCCTTCCGGTGATACGCGGCATCGACCTGCCCAACTGGGTCAAGAAGGATACCACGGTCATAATAATCAGCTACTCGGGGGACACCACCGAGATGCTCTATCTCCAGAAGGAGGCAGTGAAGAGGAAGTGCCCAGTGGTATGCGTGACTTCCGGCGGCGAGCTGGGAAAGCGCTGCGATGAGAAAGGGTACGGGATAAAGGTTCAGTTGCCCCTGGGGATGCTGTCCAGGTGCGCACTCGGGAGTATGGTCGGGCATCTGGGCGTAGTCCTTGAGGACATGGGATTCTGTAAGTTCAGGGATCCAATGAGGGAGATGCTCCCGGAACTCAAGAGGCTCAGGGACTCCTTCGACGAGGAGAACAGCACCCCGGACAGATTCGCGGAGGCCCTATTAGAGCGCATACCCGTGATATACAGTCTGGCGAATATGCGCTCCGCTTCCATGAGATGGAAGTTCCAGATCAACGAGAACGCTAAGATGGTGGCGTTCTTCGGCACCATACCGGGTTTCAACCACAACGAGATAATAGGCTGGACCGACGACGAGACCTCTGTGGATTTCATTCCCGTGGTCATATACGACGACGGGGCCTCCGAAGTCCTCAGGTACATGACCGATTCCACCCTCGGAGTGCTGATGGACAAAGGCCTGGACGTTCAGGTCTATCACGTCAGGGGCGGGAGCAATCTGGAGAAGAACCTCCGCTGCATCCTGCTCGGGGACTATATATCACTGAGATTGGCGCAGATGCGCAGCACCGATCCCGATCAGGAATTCGCTGTCTATGATGCCAAGGCGAAGATCAGCGACGGCGAGGAATCCGACAAGGATTGAGG